>JANNJF010000296.1:0-10703 GCA_031405715.1 Gammaproteobacteria bacterium
CCTGGTGGGTTGCGCAGACCACCCGCACGTTGATCGGGATTTCATGGCGCCCGCCGATGCGCTCGATGGTGCGTTCCTGCAGGAAGCGCAGCAACTTGGCCTGCAACGACTGCGGCAAGTCGCCGATCTCGTCGAGCATCAAGGTGCCGCCATTGGCTGTCTCGATCCTTCCGATGGTGCTTTTCGATGCACCGGTGAACGCGCCCTTCTCATAGCCGAACAATTCGCTTTCGAGAAGGTTCTCGGGAATCGCCGCGCAATTGATCGCGACGAACTTGCCGGTGCGCTTCGACGCATTGTGGAGTGCCTGCGCGAGCACCTCCTTGCCGGTACCGCTTTCGCCGAGCAGCAGTATCGTGGCATTCGACGGGGCGACTTTTTCCAGCGTTTGGCAGACTTTATGCATCTTGGCGCTGCATGTGATGAAACCATCCAGGGCCGGCGCTTTATGGCTCCTGACGAGGCGGCGGTTTTCCGTTTCCAGGTCGTACATGTGATAGGCGCGCTTGACAAGGAAGCCGAGGAGTTCGGCATTGATCGGTTTGTTGAAAAAGTCGTAGGCACCCATACCGACGGCACGCACGGCGTTTTCCCGGTCGTTGTTCCCGGTAACGACAATGACCTTGGTGTGTGGGGCGATGCTCAGAATTTGTTCCAGGGTCGCGAAGCCCTCACTACTCCCGTCCGGATCCGGCGGAAGTCCAAGATCCAGGGTCACGACAGGGGGCTTATGACGTTGTATTTGTTCGAGGGCATGCGCCCGGTCGCCCATGGTCAGTACTTCGTAGCCGTCGAAGCACCAACGTAGTTGGCGCTGTAGGCCTGGGTCGTCTTCGACCACCATCAATTTTCTTGCCTGTGCTGTCATGGGACTTAGCCGTTACTGGTTTTGTAGTGAATATCGCCAAGGCCGGGGATATAGCGGGGGATATGCAGGCGAAATATCGTCCCGTGCCCAAGACGACTGAACACGGCCACCTCACCACCCAGGGAACGGATGAACTCGCGCGTTTCGTATGCCCCTATACCCATGCCGGCTTTGCCTTTGGTGGTTTCGAAGGGACGGAATAGACGCTCGCGGATGAAGGTATCATCCATGCCGCAGCCTGTGTCTTCGATCTCGATGAGGGCATTTTCGCCATTTTCACGCAATCTTACCATGATACGTCCATCGGGCGGAGTAGCATCGCGGGCATTTTGGATAATGTGTCCGATGACGGAAGAAAAACGATCGCGGTTCGCGCGCACGATGAGGGTGTTTTTCTGGCATTCCATAGCTATGGTTGGTAGGTTGGCTTTCGTTGCATTGACTGTTTCATTGAGTATTTTGCCAACATCAATGTTTGCCACTTGTTCGTTACGCCCGCCTTCATTGCGCAGCTGGCCGAGCAGACGATTCATTCGGGCCACGGAATTATCCACCGTCAGGATGGTGTCTTCCATGAATTCTGGGTTGTCGCGATGTTTGGTCGCATTGGATACGACCAGCGAGAGTTGGGCCACCAGGTTCTTGAGATCATGTACGACAAAGGCCGACAGGTGGTTAAACGCCTCGAACTGCCGTGCCTCGGTGAGTGCGCGTGATGCCTCCAGCTGCGCCAGGTGACTGGCTGCCTGGCGACCGGCGGTTTTGAGCAGGTCACAATCCTCCCAGTTGAAGTGATGTTGCACGGGCACCAGTGGCGAGCGCGCCAACACCACGAAGCCCATGAGCTGTTCGTGCAGTATCAATGGGACGACCAGCCAGGCACGTGGCATGCCGACCAGCCACTGGGGCAGCTTGGGTCCGATCAAGGAGCGATGCAGTTCAAATTCCGGCTTGTGTTCGTCGAGATTAATAACCCATTCTTTTTCTTCCAGGAAGCGTACTAATGTGCCATCCGCTGTCTCTACACTCGGTGCGGCCTCGTCCATGCCCCAGCGGGCGGTCAGCTCGAAGTGGCCGTTGTCTCGACGTAGCCACAGGATGCCGCCCGGACACTCCATGATTTGTGCGATGGCCTTGATAGCGCGTTCGCGCAGTTGGGTTTCAGGCTCTCCGGAAGAAAGCGTGCGGATAAACCGCAGCCACTCCTCCCGATAGTCATACTTGTAGTGAAAAAAGTGTTTGCTGATCAATACCCGGAGGCTGGCGCGTAACTGTCCGGAAAACAGGAGGATGGCGAGCACCAGCGCCGCGCCGAAAAGAAATATTGCCTGGGCCACGAGCCCCCAGGCGCCGCCTTGCACACGGACATAGTAGCCTCCCGCGCCCATGGCCAGCAGATAGATGCCCGCGCCCAGGAGGGCGGTGGTGTGGAACGCCGCGCGTGGTGAAACGAAGACGTCGATGGCGTCTTTTTTCAAGCTCCATTGCAGGTTGCGGCTGAGGGCGATGGCGATGACGGGCACCACCATGGCATGGATAAAGCCACGCGCATTCCAAAGCACCGCGCTGACGCGCTGAAACAGCAGGGCATCCGAGTAGAGATAAAAGTCGTAGGTGAACATCCCGCCGATGGCGAGGCAAAGATACTTGATCGCGCGCCGCTGTTCCCGCGGGGTGGTTCGATAGAGCTGTTCGACGATGACGAGTCCGCCGATCGCCATGAGCAAGTGACCGGCCAGCACGTCGTTGCCCGCGATGGATTCCAGCGCGGAACCGCCGGAGATGCGGTACAGGGCCAGTAGCATCAATGCGGCGGTGAAGGCGGAAATAGTCCCCAGGGTGATCCAGAAGCGTGCGGCGACCTGTTTGGTGGCGCTATAAGCCGTTCTCAACAGAAGCAGGAGGAAGGCGAACCAGGTGAGTTCCCGCAGAAGCTCGAGGAGTTGCGCGATGATCAGCAGGCCGCCGTAGGCCGCTTGGTAGGCCACCACGCTCGCCCACACGGCGCTGGAAAGCGTCGCGGTGGCGAGCAGGGTTTTCAGGAGTTGACCACGATGACCCGTCAGCAACACCAGCGACAAGCTCAAAAAAAACAGAGCGGCGGTGGCGAAACTGAAGACCTCGATGTTGAGCATTGCGCGAATCAACCCTCGATGATGTCTGATTGCCTGGTGTTACTACCTGGGCCCCCAGGTGGCGGTGGAAACAAATATGTTTCCGGGTGATCTGTGTCCGAACCCAACGCGGTTTTCGGCCAACTCACAACGCAAATCCATTTGGGGTCGTGCAGAATTACAGCGTTTGCTTCTCGACCTTTTGTAACCAATCCGACCGTGTGTACCGACATGGCAGATTATGCTTACGCCCTTGTCCTTCAGCTGTGGCCAGTTTCAGGCCCGGACATGGGCTGATGTGACCTGCCCGGTCAAGATGACATTGATCAGCGGAAATTCAACGTTCTTTAGTCTTCAGCGATGGTAACGATAACAGGAAAATATTGCAGTATGAATATGGGGCGACTATCGGTCCCGAAGCGCCTAACGTCGGGCACAATATATCAGTAGTTAATTATTCACTAATATAACTAGCCTGTTCAGGCCGGAAAGCGTGTCAGGAATGCGAAAATAGCCAAGATTTGGGACGAAACTGGCAGGCAGGTAATTTCAAAAATCGTTGGTCGGGGCGAGATGAGATGTGGTTCGATGTACAATATCGACACCACTTTATATGCGCGCGTGGCGGAACTGACCGAAACCCCCCCCGCCGCCTTTAAGCGGCGGGGTAGTGTTTACTTGCTGAGATCTGCCAGGGTCTGGCGGGCTTCGTCGACGCCCGGAAAATCGGCCTTCGGCTCAACGGACTTGGCAAGATGGACCTTCGCCGCCGCGGCATCGCCTTTCTTGTGATAAGCCATACCCAGGTGATACTGGAAAACCAGTACTTTAGGTGCTTTTTCGACCACTTTGCTGAGCAACGCGATGGCCTTGTCAGTTTCACCGGATTTGTAATAGGCCCAACCGAGCGTATCCATGAGGACTGGCTGGCCAGTTGACTCGAAGCGTGCCGCCAGTTCCTTGGCGCGCTTGACGCTGGCGGCATCCCCCTTATGGTCAACCAAAAGCGAAGCCAGGTTGTTGGTGGCGAAGGTATTGTCCGGTGTTTTCTTTAGGATACGTTCGTAGGTCGCAATGGCTTTAGGGTAGTCCTTGCCGGATTCATAAATGCCGGCGAGGGATTGCAGCAGCAGCGTATCTTCTGGGATCACCTTTAAACCTTGCTCAAGAATGCTTATTGCGCTAGGAGTATTTGCACGCAAGTGATGCGAAAGCGCAAGATTTTCATAGGGTATATTCCAGTTAGGCTTGATTTCGATGGCACGCTTGAAAGATTTTTCGGCCTCGTCGTAATTTTTCTGCAACAAATAGACCCCACCCATTAATTTGTATGCCACAGGATTATCGGTAGAAGTCTTCGCGATTTCGTTGAGTTTAGCGATAGCCTTGTCCGGCTTACCTTGCACCAGATAAATGCTGACGATTGCCGTCAGTGCCTCGACAGAATTGGGAGAACTGGGGGCTTTGGCTATAGCGACTTCGAACTCATGCAAAGCCGCATCGAATTTTTTTTGTGCTAGATAAAGCTGGCCGAGGCGGAAGTAACCGAGCGGATTGGCCGGATGGGCCTCCTTGATTCTTACCAGGGCATTTTCCGCTCCTTTCATGTCACGTTTCACTGCCAAAATCTCTGCCTTGGCCTGCAACGTAACAACATCATTTGGAGAGATAGCCAGGGCCTTATCCAATTCTTTCAAGGCCGCGGTATAATCTTTATTTCGCCCGAAGTACTGCGCAAGTTGCAGGTGTGCTGCGACATCTTTGGGGTTTTCGTCCGCCGCTTTCTGCAGACTTTCCTTCGCCAGTGCCGGTTGTTTGTTCAGTATATAAGCGTCTGCCAGCAGGCCAAGCATTTCCGTTGAGGCTGGCTGGTCTTTTAGTGCAGAGCGGAACGCAGCAATAGCGTTCAGGCCCTCACCCTTTCTCAATGCCACTTTTCCCTGCAGCAGCAATGCGTCGCGATCACGGGGGTTTTCTTTCAGAACCTCGTTAACCAATTGTTCCCCATCGGCCATTTTGTTCTGGCGCAGGAGCATACTTGCCAGCTTGACTTTGGCTTTTAGACCGTCCGGTTTGTTGCCCTGACGGGAGATAATTTCCCGGTAGGCGAGGTCTGCCTTGTCTAGTTTGTCCATCTGTTCGTATACCATACCCAGAGCGAATCGCAGTTCACTGGCGCTCGGATTGGAATCGATAGCGGAAGTGAGCTCCTTCTCTGCAAGTTTCGCATCCTTCTTGCGGGCAAGAAATTCGGCGAGGACGAGGTAGCGCTGTGGGTCTTTTGTGTCAACCAGAACTGCATCGCGAAGCACCTTTTCCGCTTTGTCGAGCTCATTGGTCCGAGACAGGAGTGACGCTAGGGCAACGCGATACTCCAGATTTGTGGGGGCAATGGCGATGACTTCTCGGAGCATTTGTTCCGCCTTGCCGGGTTCATTTTTGCTTACAAAGTGTTGCGCCAGATTTAACCGCAGCGAGGTATTTTTGGGATCGGCTGCCGCTCCTCTTTGCATTATTTCAATGGCCGCTTCTGATTTTCCCTGCTTGGCATAAGTGGCGGCCAGAAACTCGGTGGCTTCAGTAAAGGCGGGATTGGTCGCCACTAGGCTACTGGCTTCCTTAATCGCGCCATCGTCATTTCCTTGGCGGGCCATTATGCCTGCATTCAGTAAGTGCGCAGCAGGATCCTCGGGTTTTTTCGCAAGGACTGCGGTGACCATTTCTTGCGCCTTGGCTGCATCACCGGAGTAAAGATAAAACCCTCCCAGAACCGATCGTAGCGCCAGATCATCCGGATTCAGTTCCAGTGCCTTGGTGTAATACCCAAAGGCTTGGGGGTAATTGCGTTTCTTTTCTTCAATTTGTCCAAGTGAATAATAGGCTTCTGCATTCTTCGGATCAATTTGCAATACATTTTTGAACTCGACCGCTGCTTTGTCGTAATTTTGTTCGGTGAGATACGCTTTACCGCGTTCAAGATATTTGGCTTTGCGTCCCTCTGCGCCTCCGCAGCCCGCGAGTGCGAGGACCAGCAGGAGAATAATAGAAATCTTGCAGGTGAATGTCTGACGAAACATGGGTCTCCTCCAGCAATAATTATAAACTGCTTACTTACGCCTCCGGCGTATACCCCCCCGATGAGCAGTTGGGTGGGCCGCAGGCCGCAATTATTTAAACAAGGGCGGCGAGTAGACCATAAATTCCACGCCAAGGGTAGATGTGGGGTCCGCCATCGGCACATTAGCCCCGACCTCCGCATGTTCCTCAACGGTGTCGCGCATTACATGCACGAATGTGGGAGCGAAAACCGATGACCGGTAGTTATCGGCCGGCGATTGCGTTGCTGGCCTGGGGCTTGAAGCAATCCAGCATCGGTAAGCTGCACCTCGTACGTCCGCGCATGCCGTGCGAGTGCCCGTACCCCGTCGTATTGGTGAATTTGCCTGTCAGGGAGCTACACCAGTGCCCGTATGCTGAGCATAGTCAGTGTACCCAAGGTCGAGATGTTCAGCGCGTTCCAGCGGCTCTTGGTGTGCGAAATAATCAACTCGCAGCCGTAGAAAAGAATTACCAGCTTGGCAACGATAGCGCCAAGATCAGTGTGTTGGACCTGGTTGTGGGAAAAAACGCCCACGGACACCACGATGAAAATGAGAAGATAGTCCAGAGGACTCGTCTTGAATTTCGCCCCTGCCGCAAACCGAACAGCTAGGCCGATGGTGATGGCGAGAAAGACGAAGTAGCCGTTCTCAATGGCAGTCATTAGTGGTAAAAGTATGTCGGCCTGTTTGGTTTCAAGATAAACGACGAAAGCAGCCGCGATATAAGCGCTGGCGCGAAATAGAATGGAATCGCTGTTGCCGGAGAATAACAGCGCCAGCAGTAATGTGAGCGATAGGATTGCGGCGCCCAAGCCTAAATCACGTGGCACATCCGTGATAAAAATCCCAAAGAAAATGACCAGGGCCGGAATGGATACCGACAGTACGCGCACGGGCGCCGCACGTACTGCAGCATTGCGCATTAGTGTCTGGACCAGATTTACTAAGCCAGACGACGTGCGAGATTGGTGCGCCCGCCAGCCAATACTCATAGCTATGATAATAAAGGCAAAGACCAAGACGCATACGCCGAGATATAGAGACAGGATTAATGCGTCCGTTTCGTATCGGAGAGCTATCGCCCCCGCCACAAAAAGCATTTGCACGGAGTAAATAATTACAACCGCTTCATAGTGGTCAAAGCCAAGTTCCAGAAATCGGTGATGGATATGGTTTTTGGTGGCGCGGAACCAATTCATTCCCTGATATGCCCGCTGCGCGAACACCGCCAGAATATCGATGATCGGCAGGCCGAGAATTAATGCCGGTAGCGCCGGGCTGAGCGCGGTGTTCTCGGTCTGAGTCAATAAGACCGCCAAAAAACCCAAGGTAAACCCAAGGAATTGACTGCCGCCATCCCCCATGAAAACGCCGGCCGGATGGGTGTTGTAGCGCAGGAAGCCAAGGACACCACCCAAGGCCGCGATCGCGATCGCAACGACTTGGTACCCGTTGGCAAGGGAAGCCAGGTACGCTATGCAGCTCAGGCTTAGAACCGACAAACCCCCCGCCAGACCATCGAGTCCATCGGAGTGGTTAATCGCATTGATCATTCCGACGATCGCGAATACCGTGAAGGGCTTGCCGATAGATGCCGATAGTGGTTCCAGACCGGCAAAGGGCAAGGTTTTGACGTAGACGTCGCCGTAATACACCACCGCAAGTACCGCGATAAACTGGCCGATAAACTTCACATAGTGGCCGAGCTCGCGCGAATCGTCCCACAGCCCGAACACCAGGAGAACCATAGCACCGAAGAGATACGCTATTGTGCCATTGTCCAACGGAACCCACAGAAGAATGGGTATCAGGCTGCCAACAACGATACCAACACCCCCCACGCGTGCGGTCGGCTGCGTGTGGACCTTGCGGGGATCCGGGATATCCACCATTCCGAGGCGTGGCGCCAGCCGGACCATCAATGGTATAAGCGCAACGCTGATGACCAGTGCAGTAAAAAATATAAACAGGTTGTTCACGTTCAAGTTCTCATTACAAAAAGCGATGGGTCGAACCCTGGGCAGGCGGGCTATGCATGACGCTATTCACCGTGCGTTCGAAAACAATTTTACGCGGGCCCACCCCTCGGGATGGGCCGCATTCCATCAATCCGCCACAGGCGGCCGCCGCTGTGGCGGAAAAGGGGGCCGGCCTAACCCCACGGGACTTAAACATATATATATTTAGCAAAACGCCTCGAAACACTATTCGGGAATGTAGTCTTTTAATCGCGGACTGACGATCTTGGCAAAATCTGTCAATCTGCGATCTCCGTCGGTGATGGTTTCGTCAGGGCGCACCGCCGTAGTGAGCCGCACCAATGCCCCATCGGTGCGATTACGTGTCAGCGCATCCCAGAACAACATCCACTTTACCAGATACTCATTGGTCAGGTTGCGACCCCGTTGCTGAAACCAGTAATATACCAACTGTCTATAATCACCCATCTGAATTACCGTGCGATTAACCATGAGTGCCTGGCCGTTTATCGTTACCCCATTGACGGGAAAGCGGTCCAGGCTAACGATTTTCCAGCCACCGCCCGGAATGCACGTCCGCGGCGAGTGGGCCGATTGGCCTTTTCGCTGCGATGCGTAATAGGAGACGTAAAAATTGACAGGCGGCCCGCCCGGATTTTCGAAGTCGGCAAGGATATAGTCATCCAGCTTTAGCTCATCGAGGTAGATCTGCTCCATCTTTCCCCCCTTGCCATGCCAGACACCCAAGGTCGAAGGGAAGGTGGCAAAATCCTGTCGTGTGGGCAGCAACTCGATACGCTGTGGCAAGGCGAATGAGATGCCCGCGCCAATCAAAACAACGACCATGGCCGCGAGTAGCGGTACTGGCAAAGGCCGACGTTTGATTTGTGCGTCCGCCGGTGTCGGCTCCGGAAATTCGATACCAAACACCTCGCGCAGCGGGCGGCGATCACCGCCTATCTTCGAGAGCACCCAGATCTCAGCAACCAGAACACCGGTGCAGGCCATAAAAACGATCCAGCCTTCGAAGTCATGCAGGAACCCCTCTGCCATTGATCGACCCCAGTGTTCGACCATGACCCCAATGACGCCAATACGAAAACTATTCATTAACACGGTGATGGGGATGGTCGACAGGAACACAAATGCACGTTTCCAGAAGGCCGCTTGAAAGAAATAAGCGACGATAAAACCGAGGGTCATCAGCGGGAACAGATAGCGTAGTCCGCTGCATGCTTCAACGACCTGCAGCTTATATGTGCCCAGATCAATGACATTGCCTTCCAGAAACACGCTGATGCCGAACAGGCGGATTACCCAGACACCAATCTGCGAGGAGACCAGCTGGAGTTGGTTGGATATTTCCTGCAGAAGAAATTGCGGCAGCGGGATCATGAATACAAGAAGCGCCAAGGGGGCGGCGATAATTTTAAAGGCATGCCACCCCATAAACGTCAGCGCGATTCCTGCAAGGACAACAAGAAATGCATACTGGACAACAAGGAAGAGGGTGCTCAGATTTCCAATGACCAGCAGGCCTAGCCCGAGGATCACCACCACGATACCCAACCACGACCCGGTAAAAGGCACCTGCTCCAGCTGCGGTCTTTTCTGCCAGATGAGGAAGAGGGTGATAACCGGGATGAGATAGCCATAGCTATACTCCTCTCTGGTACCCCAAGTTCCGACGAGATGGTGCAAACCCTCGTAAAAGGTAAGAAAGAGCAGCGCGGCGAGCACGAACAACGCCGACCATATCCAGCGTGTTTCCTTCCACACCCGGGGGTTTTCGCCCGCTGTTACCGTTCTCATCTTGTCTCCTTCTATCGCAATACACTAAGTGGCAGATTTATTCTCGTCACGCCTTGCCAATTGCCAGCTGCACGCTGATTGCAATGGCCTTCAGGTCAGGTGATCAATGTGGCGGGCTACAGCAGGGGACACCTTCGTCCAGAAAAAGCACTGCGGCCGCCACGTTATTTAACCAGAATCAAGTTGGAAGTCCAAAAGGTAATTAGGGCGTATTATCGCAAGAGACCGGGGATGCGACCTGTGGTTGTGGCGAAAATAAGCCTTTTCGCTTGTGCGCCACGGATTTATACGGCTAGCTCAAGGGGATGGGTGCCACTGGTCGGATGATCATCCAATGGAGGTCGCTCGGCTGAGACGGCCCGGGCGTGATCATCCGTCGGGCCAATGTCTAGCTGGAACTTGTCTTCCACGATGTGCCCGGGCTAATGCAATTCGTTCACGGCGGTAGGCCGTGTTTATTCGTCGCGCCTACCCATTGTCGCCGTCCCCTTTGATCGATGAATCCAGAGGCCGCCTAGTGAATGTTCGCCAGGTACTTCGAAAACGCCTTGGACAAAATACCCTCCTTGGCGAAATTTCTGACCGCGAATTCCCGGCCCTGCTGACCGAAACGTCGACGCAAATCCGCATCATCGGCGAATCGCTCTATGCCCTTGACAAAACCGTCCAAATCGCTGGGCGCAACCACGCAACCCGCCGCGCGTACGACCTTTTCGATCTGTGATCCAGCTCCGGCCGTCGCGACCACCGGCTTGAACGTGCTCCCCGCCCCGTAGATCGACTCCGGCGTCGCCGCCGACTTCGACCACGCGTTCGTGACGCCGTACGC
>JANNJF010000297.1:0-3014 GCA_031405715.1 Gammaproteobacteria bacterium
TGAACAACACGATTCGCGTCATCCAGCGCAAAGCGTATGGCTTCCGCGACGAACAGTATTTGGGCATGAAGATTATTACTCACTTTCTGCCGGAGCTCCCAAAACATGCAAAAATCACCCACACGATTCCGCGTTGAGCCAAAAGTTTTTCTACCGCCTTATTGGGCAGTCAAAGGAAAGCGCATGACAACACCAGCAACCACTCCCAGTCCGCCTTACTACGCCGTCATCTTTAGCTCTGTACGTACGGACGGCGATAACGGCTATGCTGAAGCGAGCAAAAGAATGCTGGAACTTGCCGCAAGGCAACCGGGCTTCCTCGGCTTCGAGACCGCGAGACAGGAAATCGGGATTTCGGTTTCTTATTGGTCGACGCTGGAGGCCATAAAGGCCTGGAAAGAAAACGTCGAGCATCGCCAGGTTCAGAACAGAGCAAAAGACTGGTATAAAACCTTTCGGGTTCGCGTCTGTCGTATAGAGCGCGAGTACGGCTTTTAGCTTGTCGCCCAACAACTGCGTGTATAGAGGCCAAGGTACAGGGCGGTGTTTTCTCATATTTCATTCGTCGGCACGGCACATCCAGGCCGCTTGGCCAAACCAAATTTTTATCAAAGGGGCTTTGTGATGTTTAAATTTTCCAGCGTCGCCATTCTTTCTGTGTTCGCTTTCACAAACACCGCGTCCGCCACGCAGCCGGGTTCCTATGCGGGTCAGGAGCAGCGCGAAATCAAAGCATTGTCTTCCGAGGAAATTCAGAACTACCTCGCGGGCAAGGGGGCCGGTTTAGCCAAGGCCGCGGAGCTTAATCATTACCCCGGCCCGGCACATGTACTCGAACTGGCCGATAAGCTGCAACTCAGCGAGGAACAAAAGGCGCGCACTAAAGCGATATTTGATGGCATGCAGAAAGAGGCGGCACGCCAAGGCAAGGCACTGGTAGAAAAAGAGCAGGAATTGGACCGGCTGTTTGCCGCCGGGGCGGTGACCACGGACAGCCTACACTCGACCCTCAAACAGATCGGGGAGCTGCAGGCCGGTGTTCGTCGATCTCATCTGCAGGCCCACATTGAACAACAAGCAGTTCTTACGAAGGCGCAAATCGCAAAATACGATGCACTTCGTGGGTATGGGGCACAAGACAACGCCGAGCAGGGCGGCCATTCCCATAAGCACTGAAAAACCGGCCTGACAACGCCGTCAACGACGCATGCAAAAAGTGTCGCGACACTTTTTGCATGCGTCTCCGGCAAACATCAGCCGTTGCCACCACCCGCTTCCAGCGCCTCCCAGCGCGCATAGGCCTGCGCCAGCTCCGCCTCGATGGCGCTGAGCCGGGCGCTGATGTCCGCCAGGGCCTCCGGTTTGTTTTCATAGGACTTGGGGTCGGCGAGGCGCGTGTGCAGTTGTTCACGCTCTTTCTCCAGGCCCTCGATGCGCTTGGGCAACTCGTCCAGTTCGCGCTGTTCCTTGAACGAAGGTTTGCGTTGGCCCGCTTTTGGTTTGCTGGCCGGGGCGGACTTGGGTTTCGTGTCCGTGGGCGACTTGCTCGTGGCGGTGGTCGCCGGCGCGCTGCTGCGTTGGCGCAACCAGTCGCTGTAGCCGCCGAAAAATTCCTCCACCACGCCGTTGCCGGAAAAGACCAGGGACGACGTCACCACATTGTCGAGGAAGGTACGGTCGTGGCTCACCATGAACACCGTGCCGTCGTACTCGGCGAGCAGCTCTTCCAACAACTCCAGGGTCTCGATGTCGAGATCGTTGGTGGGCTCGTCCATCACCAGCACGTTGGCCGGCTGGGCAAAGAGCTGCGCCAGCAATAGGCGCGCGCGCTCACCACCAGACAGGCTTTTCACCGGCGAACGGGCACGTTGTGGCGGGAACAGGAAATCCGCCAGGTAACTCATGACGTGACGTTCTTTGCCGCCGATGCTGACGAACTCCCGGCCACCGCCGACACAATCGAACACCTGCGCCTCGGGATCGAGTTGCGCACGGGTCTGGTCGAAGTAGGCGATCTGCAGATTGGTGCCATGACGCACGCTGCCACTGTTGGGCTCGAGTTGTTTCAGCAGGAGTTTCAGCAGGGTGGTCTTGCCCACACCGTTGGGACCGATCAGGCCGATGCGGTCGCCGCGCAGCACCCGCAGGTCGAGATCGCGCACCACCGGTTTGCCGTCGTAGGCGAAACTCACACCGGTCGCCTCCAACACCAGTTTGCCGGACTGCTCACCACTGTCCAGGGCGAGCTTGGCCTTGCCCAGTAGGTTGCGTCGGTCGGAGCGCTCCACGCGCAAGGCCTTAAGGGCGCGCACCCGGCCTTCGTTGCGCGTACGCCGCGCCTGGATGCCTTTGCGTATCCAGCGCTCTTCTTCCGCCAGACGTTTGTCGAACAGGGCGTTTTGGGTGGCCTCCGCGGCCAGCAGTTCCGCCTTGCGCCGCTGGTACTGGGAGAAGTTGCCTTCGTAACCGGTGAGGTGACCGCGGTCCAGTTCCAGGATGCGCGTGGCGAGGCGGTCGAGGAAGTGCCGATCGTGGGTCACAAACAGCAGGGCGCCACGGAAATTCATCAGCGTGTCTTCGAGCCACTGGATCGCCTCGATGTCCAGGTGGTTGGTGGGTTCGTCCAGCAACAGGATGTCCGGGACGATCACCAGGGCGCGGCCGAGGGCCACGCGCCGCTTCCAGCCGCCGGACAGTTGTGCGACCTGGGCGTCCGCCGGCAACTGCAACAGGGTGAGGGTCTGCTCGATGCGCTGCGCCACCTCCCACCCATTACGCCGTTCCAACGCTTCCTGCAGAGGGTGCATGCGCTCGAGCAGGGCCTCGATATCCGCGTCCGGGGCACTCATGGCCTGGATCACGTGGTGATAGTCGAGGATCACTTGGCGCAGTTCGCCGAGACCCGCCGCCACGTTTTCGTACACCGTGCCCGACTCATGGAGTTCCGGCTCCTGGGGCAGGTAGGCCACACGCACGCCGCTGTCGCGGCGCACCTCGCCCTCGTCCGGCAG
Organism: Gammaproteobacteria bacterium; assembly: GCA_031405715.1. Classification (GTDB taxonomy): domain Bacteria; phylum Pseudomonadota; class Gammaproteobacteria; order Acidiferrobacterales; family UBA6901; genus JANNJF01. Next base: position 3,012 of record JANNJF010000297.1, read on the forward strand.
GAC
>JANNJF010000298.1:0-1717 GCA_031405715.1 Gammaproteobacteria bacterium
GGCATAAAGAGTAACCTCTCCCGGTTGCGTGAAGTTCTCGTGCTCGCCGTTGGTGCGAGCGATCTGATCCATGCGGTAGCGGGTGCCATTGGGCGCCGTGACCAGGAATCCGTCATAACGCCCGGTGTTCGGCGTCTGCACGCATTCGGCGGTCCAATTGTCCGTGGTGACATACTTGACGGCCGCGGGAAACTGGGTAGCGCTACTATGTTTGAACGCCAAATAGCGTATGGGTTGGCCTGGGATGATCAACTTCAGCCCGGTATGGTAAGGCTCACCCTTCAGTGGTAAATAAATAATGCCATTCTGCCAGACAGTTGGATAAATTCTTTTTTTCGAGTAATAATTGGATGGTGTAGAGTTCTCAAACCGCGTACCAAACGTATTCCAAGTTTCCCAAATCTGCCGACGAAAGTCCGTGGGCATGGGATCGTTACACAGCCCGGCACCGCTGTCTCCGCGTATCCCCCCGAACGGATTCGCCGGCACGACAACCCGCGGCAACTCAAGCTCCCAGTTTTGCATCAGGGTGAAATAAGAGGCATTGTGTTTTCCGAACGAGCGATATACCTCGATATCCAGCCCGCCGTTACCAGGAATAGCGACGTCCAAGGTTTCCCAATACAGGAGTCCCGTGCGTTTATCGATGTATTCCCCCGCGAGTTCGGTTTTTTCCACGGCATTGGTCTGCAGTGTGGATATGCCGCTCATGTACTCGAATTCTTCCGCCGCAGCGAATGCCGAGAACACCATCAAAAACACAAAGAGTGATAAATTTTTCTTCATAGCCTCTCCCTAGCTCGCTAAGGGCGTGACAGCGCCCTCGACTGATTACTAAATGCCTAGTTTAGTGATTCATTCTGTTGGATTGGTCTGGTGTATTGATTAATGTCGGGCATCAATACCAAACTAAGCCGCACCAAGAACGACTCACAAATGTTATGGTTAGCCCGGATCTGGTTAGAGGTATACATGTAAATTGTTACCGAAACATGACATTTTCGCGGTGCGATAGCTTTCTGTTTACAGTTGCGATCAATAAAGGAAATGGCGCATGTTCGCCTGCACACAGAGTGGGAAATCGCGTATAAGTATTGTCATCTATTGCTGCGACTAACGGATAATGGGGACAGAGAGAAATGGCACTACCTTAAGCCATGGCGAGGCTGAAAACTACCGTAGTAAAAGGGGTGACCGCCCTGGTGGATTCGGCGCTATCGTGCCTTAATCCACCCTACAAAATCTGACGCAGCAGCGGATAAGGGCTTAAGGTAGCGCCATTGGGGACAGAGAGATTTTAGAGTTAATGGGCCTCGTCCCAATTGCGCCCGACGCCAATGTCCACCACCAGCGGAACCGCCAGCCGGGCCACGCCGGTCATACAGCCGCGGATCCGGTCCGTGGCCGCGGCCACCCCGTCCTCGCGGACCTCGAACACCAATTCGTCGTGCACCTGCATGATCATTTTCACATCGTCGCCGGAGGTGGTTATCCAGCGATCCACCGCCAGCATGGCCAGTTTGATGAGATCAGCCGCGGTGCCCTGCATGGGGGCGTTGATGGCGGTGCGTTCCGCGTATTGGCGGCGCGCCTGATTGCTGGCGTTGATCTCCGGCAGATAGAGACGCCGTCCGAAGACCGTCTCCACATAACCCAGCTCATGCGCCTGGGCGCGGGTGCGGTCCATGAAGCCCTTCACCCCGGGGTAGCGCGCGAA
>JANNJF010000299.1:0-8890 GCA_031405715.1 Gammaproteobacteria bacterium
ATCGCAATACACAGCGGCGCCGATGCCGTCGGCGATCGAGACCAGGTATGGGATACTTGTTCAGAGGTTCCCTAGCGCGAATTTGTTAACAATTGTAAAGGGAGATTTACTTGCGCATCGCCATACTCGAAGATGATAGTCATGTGGGGCAGTTGCTGAGTCTGTGGCTTACCGAGGCCGGTCATAGTTGCGAACTCTATCTCACCGGCCAGGATTTTATTCGGGCCGCAAAACGTGAAAGCTTTGATTTGATGATGCTCGACTGGGTGGTACCGGACATCAGCGGCGACAAGGTGCTGGCATGGATACGTGAGCACATAGACTGGCCGATCCCGGTGCTGTTCGTCACCGTGCGCGATACGGAAGAGGATATCGTCGAGGGTTTGGCGAAAGGCGCGGACGATTACATGGTCAAGCCGGTGCGGCAAAAGGAGCTGCTGGCGCGCGTCGCCGCCCTGAACCGCCGGGTGCAGGCAGGCCGGGATGAAAAAGAGGTCATGGAGTTCCCGCCGTTCCGGGTGGATATGGTGACGCGCAGCATCACTAATGCAGGCAAGCCGGTGGAGCTTACCCAAAAGGAATTCGAGCTGGCGGTTTTTCTTTTTCGTAATGTGGGCCGCATGCTTTCCCGAGCCCATCTGTTGGAGGCCGTGTGGGGGCATGGTGCCGAGATCACGACCCGTACTGTGGATACCCATGTCAGCCGGGTGCGCACCAAGCTGGGGTTGGTGCCCGAGCATGGCTGGCGGCTGAGTGCCATTTATCATTTTGGTTACCGCTTGGAGTCGCTCGGTAACTGAACCACGAAGCGGCGCGTTCAGCCCGCATTCTGCGGTTGAACCCGCATTCTGCGGTTGAAAGGGTTGCGCCGTAGACTCGTTATATTAGCGATGCGCCTGATGTGTTTTCCCATAACAGAGATATCCAACAGCGCCCGCAGGATTGCAGGGGCTTCGGATCGGTGAGGTCACTAAATATTTATTGATGGTTCTTATTGCGAGAGGTTTTTCGGTGATCGACGCGGCGTCTGGAAGAGAATGGCATGCCGGACGCTGCATAGAGGCGGTCAGGTGATCGCCGCCAGTGTGCCAGCACGCATCGGCCGGGGGATGCCCCGCTGAGTGCGCGCAGCGTGTTCATTGCCGGGCTGACCCTGCTGATCTCCCTGGCGGTCACGTTCCTGGCATGGCAGTACTCCCGGCTGGCGGAAGAATCGGCGGCGCGCAGCCGCTTTGAGTTCCGCGTGGAGGAAATCAAGTCCAATATCCGCAACCGCATGCTGGCTTACGAGCAGGTGCTGCGTGGTGGCGCCGGCATCTTCGCCGCCTCCGCTTCGACGGTTGACCGGACGCAGTGGCGGATTTATGTCGAGTCATTGCAGATACAACAAAGCCATCCCGGCATTCAGGGCATAGGCTACGCCAGCTTTGTCACCCCCGCCGAAAAACAGGCATTCATCCGGCGTACCCGCGCCGAGGGCTTTCCCGACTACAAAATATTCCCGCAAGGTGAGCGGGCTGGATATACCGTGGTGACTTTTCTCGAACCGTTCGACGCCCGCAACCGGCGTGCGTTCGGCTTCGACATGGCGTCCGAGCCAGTGCGCCGGCTCGCTATCGAGGGCGCACGGGACAGCGGCAAGACCAACGTGTCCGGCAAGGTCACGTTGAAACAGGAAAGCAGCAGTGATGTACAAGCCGGTTTCCTCATGTATCTGCCGCTCTATCGCATGGGTGCGCCCATCGCTACCATCGAACAACGCCGGTCCGCATTTTCTGGCGTGGTCTACAGTCCATTCCGCATGCGCGATCTCATGGCCGGTATCCTGGAGCGCGATGCGCCGGATGTGGATCTCGAAATATTCGACGGCGTTGAAATGTCGGCGGCGGCCCTCATGTACGATGGTGATTCCATCCCGCGTTTTAGCGACAATAGCCCCCCGGTCTTTTTCACCAGAACCAGTTTGCAAATCAACGGCCACACCTGGTCGCTCTATCTTTCGTCGCTGCCTGTCTTTGATGCCGTCATCGACCGACAAAAGCCACGGCTCGTACTACTGGGTGGTACGGTCATCAGTTTTCTGTTCTTTGCCATCGTCTGGTCGTTCGCCAGCACGCGTGCGCGTGCCTTGTCACTGGCGCATGGCATGACCGCGACGATCCGCGATCACGAGGCGCAGATAAGCTCTATCGTCAATAGTGTGGCCGACGGTATTCTTACGATCGACGATCAGGGGTTGGTGCATTCCTTCAACCACGCGGCCGAGCGCCTTTTCGGTTATACGGCGGCTGAGGCAGTGGGTGAAAATGTTAAGATGCTGATGCCGGTCGCGAACCACGCCGAGTATGACGCCCACATAGAAAACTTCGTTGCCATGGGAAAACGTGTGACCAATGGCGTTGTGCGTGAATTGGCGGGGCAGCGCAAGGACGGCAGCACATTTCCCATGGATCTCTCGATTGGAGAAATGCAGGTCAGCGAGCGTCGCATGTTCACGGCCATCGTGCGCGATATCAGCGAGCGCAAGCGCGCTGTACAGGCATTGCAGGAGAGTGAGCAGCGCCTGAATCTGGCGCTCGAGGGGTCGGGTCTTGCCCTGTGGGATTGGAATATCGCCAACGACAAGGTTTATCACAGCGAGCAATGGGCGGTGATCCTGGGCGACGCTCCGCAGAAAATTGTAACCACTTTCAAAAGTCTGGAACAACTTGTGCACCCAGATGATATCGACGCACTGCGTCGACCGTTGTATGAAACGCTCAAGGGCGAAAGGCCTTTTTACCGGGTTGAGCATCGCGTCAAAACCCGCGATGGACAATGGCGTTGGGTACAGAGCACCGGCAAGGTGGTGGAGAGGAATGCACAAGGGCTGGCGCTGCGTATGACCGGCACCAATGCCGACATTACTGAGCGTAAACAGGCAGCGGAAGACCTGATGCGTTTCAAGAACGTGCTCGACGACACCATAGACATGATCTTTATGTTTGACCCCGATAGCCTGCGCTTCGTCTACCTCAACCGGGGCGCCATCGAGAGCATGGGGTATACACGTGATGAACTGCTCGGGATGACGCCTTATCAGATAAAGCCCCTGATTCCGGAGGCGGAGTTCCGCCGGCTCATCGCCCCGTTGCTGTCCGGTGAACAACAGTCGCTGGTGTTTGAGACGGTCCACCGGCGCAAGGATGGTACGGATTTTCCGGTCAATATCTCACTACAGTTAGTGCGCGAGGAACGTGCCCGCGGACTGTTTGTCGCCATCGTGCATGACATCAGTCGACGGCGAGAATCCGAAGAAAAGCTACGTACCAGCGCTGCCCGTATCCGCGCGATCGTCGACACGGTGATCGACGGCATTATCACCATCGACGAGCAAGGCAGTGTCGAGACATTCAATCCCGCGGCTGAACGCATATTCGGCTACAGCGCGTCCGAGGTCATCGGTGAGAACGTGAAGATGCTCATGCCGGATCCGTATCATGCAGAACACGATACCTACCTGCGCAACTACCGGGAAAGCGGCGTCAGGAAGATCATCGGTATCGGCCGCGAGGTCACCGGGCGGCGCCAGGATGGGACGCTGTTTCCTTTGGAGCTTTCGGTAAGTGAAATGCAGTTAGCCGACCGGCGGATGTACACCGGCATCGTGCGCGATATAACAGAACGCAAAAAGATCGACCGCATGAAGACTGAATTCGTCTCCACCGTCAGCCATGAACTGCGTACTCCATTGACGTCGATACGTGGCTCGCTTGGCCTGATCGCGGGTGGCATGGCCGGTGATTTGCCGGCGCAAGCTAAGGGTCTGGTGGATATCGCGTACAACAACAGTGAGCGGCTGGTACGGCTGATCAACGATATCCTGGATATCGAAAAGATCGAGTCCGGCAACATGCGTCTCGATCTGCAAGCGCGCAATCTGGCGTCGCTCCTGCGGCAATCACTCGAGGCCAACGCGGCCTATGCGGCGTTGTTTGGCTGCAACTTCGTCCTGGAAAATACCGCTGATAATGCCATGGTAGTCGCAGATACCGACCGCTTTGTCCAGGTGATGAATAATCTCCTGTCGAACGCGGCAAAGTTCTCGCCCGCGGGAGGCGTAATCACGGTGAGCGCAATGCGCCGCGCGCCTGGTGTCCGTATTACAGTAGCGGACCAGGGATCGGGTATTCCTGAGGAATTTCACAGCCAGGTATTCCAGAAATTTGCCCAAGCCGATTCGTCGGACACGCGTAAAAAAGGCGGCACTGGGTTGGGTCTGAGCATCGCCAAGGCCATCGCCCAGAAATTCGGGGGGGATATCACCTTCGAGTCGACAGCGGGGGCGGGGGCAAAATTCTTTTTTGATCTGCCGGAAGCCGGCCATCGAACGGTTCCGGAGGGTGAGTCTGTGGTGGAGACTGCCCAGCGCCAGCCGCGGATCCTTATATGCGAAGATGATGCGGATATTGCCCTGCTACTGCGCATGATGCTCAAGCAAAGCGGGTTCGAGTCGGATATCGCCGCGAGTGCCGCGCAAGCTAAACAACTATTGGCGGATAAGGCTTACGCGGCGATGACCCTCGACATCATGCTGCCGGATCAGGATGGAATATCCCTGATACGCGAATTGCGTGCGCAGGATAAAACCCGTTACCTGCCCATCGTCGTCGTATCGGCCAAGGCCGAAGACAGCCGTGCCGAACTCAGCGCCGGTGCATTTGAGATTATCGATTGGCTGGGAAAACCGATTGAGCAGGGTAATCTGATCGCAGCCCTTGAGCGCGCGGTGCGCCACCCCAAGGGAGGCCGACCGCGTATCCTGCATGTGGAGGACGATGCGGATGTGCGCCAGGTTCTGGCGGCGATGCTCCATGGAACGGCGGATATCGTGCCTGCTGTCGACTTGAGAATGGCCCTATATGAACTGGATAAATCGAGCTTCGATCTCGTGGTGCTGGATGTTTCCCTGCCGGATGGAAGCGGACTTGATTTGCTGTCCCGCATCAACCAACAGTACCCCCCGGTCCCGGTCCTGATCTTTTCGGCCCAAGAGATGGATGCGAGCAGTGCGGCATCGATCTCCACTGCGCTGGTCAAATCGCGTACTTCCAACAAAGAATTGCTGGCGAAGATCACGGCCTTGTTGGAGAAAAACCGCTTCATTACGGGTGAGCCCCCGCATGGATGACTACTGGTAAATAGACAAGGAAACTAGGAAAATGATAATGCACACTCTGAGCAGAATACTTTACGTGGAAGATGAACCGGATATCCAGGCGGTGGCCAAGCTCGCCTTGGAAATCGTTGGCGGGTTTACGGTGCGTGTCTGCAGCTCGGGTGAGGAGGCAATTCGCGTTGCGCCCGATTTTTCCCCCCAGTTGATCCTGCTGGATGTCATGATGCCAGGTATGGATGGGCCGGGAACACTGCAGGCATTACGCCAACTGCCTCAGACCGCTCACACACCCGTTATCTTTATAACGGCCAAGGTGCAACCGAGTGAGGTTGCCCATTATCGTGCGCTCGGCGCGATCGACGTAATAGCTAAACCCTTCGACCCGATGACGGTGTCGCAGAATATCCGCGAAATCTGGCAACGTAACCATGGCTGATACGCATCCTGATATCCAGGCCAAGCTCGCGCTTCTGCGCGTGTCATACGCTGAACAGTTGCCGCATAAGTATGCCCAGATTGCAGAGGCCTGGAAGGCGCTGCAGAGCAAGCCCGAAGAGCGCGCCACTCTCGCGGTCATGCATCGCATCGCGCATAGTCTTACGGGTTCCGGGGCCACATTTGGTTTTGATGATATCTCTACTGCGGCGCGTCTCCTGGAACGGCAATTGAAGGAATTGTTAGAGGCCGAACCGACTCTAGTCGCCCAGGCCCAAGGTCCGATCGAAAACGCCATGCTGGTGTTACAACGGGCAATACGCAACGCACATAGCGTTGTACTACCCAGCACAACAGGCAATTCTCTACTCCAGGTACACGCCAGGCCGCTGCCCAGCAACGGAGAGCGCACAGTATTTATCGTCGAGGATGATGCCCATTTTGCCCAGGAAGTCGCATTACAGCTCGGGCACTATGGTTACAGGGTGCGAGTCTTTTCCAAGATTGCCGGCGTCGAGGAGGCGCTTAGGCAGTCAGTACCTGCCGCGGTCATCGTCGATCTTGTTCTGCCAGACGGTAACAGCGCCGAGGAGTTCGCCGCTGCGGGTATCGCGCAGAAATGGCAGGTTCCGCTGATTTTTGTCTCGTCCAAAGCGGATTTCAGGTCGCGCCTGCAGGCGGTGCGTGCCGGCAGTCTCGCCTATTTCGCGAAACCCCTGGACATCGGAGCCCTCATCGACCGCCTGGATGTCCTCACCAACGTACATCCCGCGGAAGAATACAGAATACTGGTGGTTGATGACTCCGAGTCCGTGGCAAAATACCACGCCAGTATACTCGAGCAGGTGGGTATGCAGGTCAGGATCTGTACTGACCCGGCCGGAATCATGCAACCACTGGTAGAATTGAATCAGGATCTTATCCTTATGGAAGTCTATATGCACTAGTGCAGTGGCTTCGAGATTGCAGCGGTGTTGCGCCAGCAGGAAATCTATCTGGGAACACCTATCGTCTTTCTTTCTTCCGAGACAGACTTAAGCCAGCAATTGACGGCGCTGGGTTTGGGTGCCGATGACTATCTGACAAAACCGATAGATCCACAACGTCTTATTTCCGTTGTGAGCGCGCGTGTGCAGCGCGCGCGAAGGATGCGCGCACTCATTGCGCACGATGGTCTGACCGGGTTACTGAATCATACAAGCATAAAAGATGCGCTGGCGAGAGAGATCGCACAATCGATGCGGCACAAGACTCCGCTCGCTTTTGTCATTCTTGATTTGGATAGATTCAAATCGGTGAATGATGTTTATGGACATCAGGTCGGCGACCGGGTGCTTAAAAGTCTGGCGCGATTGCTGCAACAGCACCTGCGTAAGACCGACTATGCCGGGCGTTACGGCGGGGAGGAGTTCGCCATAATACTCCCGCATACCGATGGCGCTACCGCGCAGGTCGTGCTGGATAAGCTGCGCCGTGCCTTTGGCGAGCTCGTACAGCACGCCGGAGAGATGTCTTTTTCCAGCACTTTCAGCGGTGGGATATCGGTATACAGCGAGGGCCAGTCGTTGGCGGAGTTTATCAAGGCCGCTGACCTGGCCTTGTATCAGGCGAAAGACGCCGGGCGAAATCGCATCGTGCAGTCGGGGTAGTCAGCGCCGCGCGCAAGGTTTAAGGCAGCAGCAGGAACTCGAGCAAGGCCTTCTGCGCGTGCAGGCGGTTCTCCGCCTCGTCCCAGACCACACTTTGCGGTCCATCGATAACGTCGGCGTCTACTTCGTGCCCGCGGTAGGCCGGTAGGCAGTGCATGAATAGCGCATCCTTGTCGGCGGTTTTCATCAGCGCCTTGTCCACCTTGAACCCGGCAAACGCCGCGGCACGCTCGGCCTTTTCATGTTCCTGACCCATGCTCGCCCAGGTGTCCGTGACGATGATATCGGCACCCGCGGCGGCGTGTTTGGGATCGTGCATCAGGGCGACATGGCCGCGACAGGCCTTGAGCAGCTCGGCGTTCGGTTCATAACCCTTGGGTGCGGCGATCTTGAGCTGGAAGTCGAACTGACGGGCGGCGTTCATCCACGAGTGGCAGACGTTGTTGCCATCGCCGATCCAGGCGGCGGTCTTGCCCTGGATGTCGCCGCGCACTTCCATGTAGGTCTGGATATCCGCCAGCAGCTGACACGGGTGATACAGTTCGGTCAGCGCGTTGATCACCGGCACGTTTGAATGACGCGCGAACTGTTCCACCATGGCGTGCTCGTTGGCGCGTATCACAATGACATCGACCATGCGCGACATGACGCGCGCCGTATCCTCGATCGGTTCGCCGCGCCCGAGGTGGGTATCACGCGGCGACAGGAACAGGCCACTGCCACCGAGTTGCGCCATGCCGGCCTCGAACGATACGCGCGTGCGCGTCGAGGATTTCTCGAAGATCATCGCCATGGTCTTGTGCCGCAGCGTGGCGTGATCCTCACCGCGGTTGCGCAGTTGCTTGAGTTCCCGGGCGCGCTTGAGCAGCTGCTGCAGCTCAGCCGCGCTGCAATCCATCAGGGTAAGAAAATGCCGTGGCATGGTAGTGCCCGAATCAGGCCGCCGCGCGTGCCAGAAACGCGCGCACGGCATTGGTCACGCCGGAAACGATCTGATCGGCCTCGTCGTCCGTCAGTATCAGTGGCGGTAACAGGCGCACGACCTTGTCGGCGGTGACATTCAGCAACAGACCCTGCTCGAGGGCGATGCCCATGATGTCCTTGCAGGGGCGGTCAAGTTCGATCGCCAACAGCAGCCCTAAGCCGCGTATATCTTTTACGCCGGCCATGCCTTGCAGGTTCTTTTGCAGGCCGTTCAGGATGCGTTTACCCAGTTGTGCCGCGCGCTTGTCGAGTTTGTCTTGCTTCAGCGTATCGATGACCGTCAGCGCCACGCGGCACACCAGCGGGTTGCCACTGAATGTGGAGCCGTGGCTACCCGGCTGGAATACCTGTGCGGCGGCGCCGCGCGCCAGGCAGGCGCCGATGGGCACGCCGTTGCCCAGCCCCTTGGCGAGGGTCAGCACATCCGGCAGGACGTCGTCGAACTGATAGGCGAACCATTTGCCGGTGCGGCACATGCCGGTCTGAATCTCGTCCAGCATCAGCAGCCAGCCGCGCTCGTCGCAGATCTGCCGCAGGCCCTTGAGGTAACCGGGGGCAGGCAGCGTGATGCCGCCTTCGCCCTGTACCGGTTCCACCAGCACCGCCACCACATTGTTGTTGTTCTCGCCCACCAGCTTGACTGCGTCCAGATCGTTGAACGGCA
>JANNJF010000300.1:0-4716 GCA_031405715.1 Gammaproteobacteria bacterium
GCATGCAGGAACATCTCCATTTCCAGCCGGTTCGCGCTGCTCGGCGCCGGCGAGCCGTAATTGAGCTTGCCCGGGTTCGCCTTGAGGTAGGCGACGAACTCCTTGACCGTCTTCACCGGGAGCGTGGGATGCACGACCAGGCAGCCGGGAACGTCCACCACCTGGGTCACGGGCATCAGATCGCGCAGAGGTTTGATCGGAAACTTGGTAAAAATATTCGCGTTGATCGCCATCGTGCCGACGTTGCCGAGCAGAAAGTTGTAGCCGTCGGGGGTGGCGCGCGCAGCCACTTCGACGCCGATGTTGCCGGCGGCGCCGCCGCGGTTATCCACCACCACCTGCTCGCCGAGCAATTCGGACATTTGAGGTTGTATGATACGGCCCACGAAATCGGATGCTCCGCCGGGGGCGAACGGCACGATCATGCGCACCGGGCGGTTGGGGTAGGGCGCGGTGTCGGCCGCGATGGCGGTCAGACTGGACAGCGACAACAGACACGCGGTAAATGTGCTGAAACGGCGCGAAGCATGCATGCTCTTATCTCCTCGTGGTTTTTTGCGGGATGACCGGCAACAAAATATAGGATGCCGTATTCCCGCCGGTATAAATTGTGTTGGAACCCGTATTATAGTCCGCGCTGTAGTGGGTGTACGGAGCAGCGCCGACGCCGTCGCGAGGCTGAATGTCGAGCCGCATGCGATGGCCCTTCCCGAATACCATGCACGCGCAGCAACCAGCTGGTGGGTTATGGCCTGGTGGTGGGGCTCGACGGCAGCGGCGACCAGACCAGCCAGACACCGTTTACCACCCAGAGTCTGAAAAGCATGCTGGCGCAGTTCGGCGTGGCGGTGCCGGCCAACGTCAATCCGCAGTTGAAGAACGTGGCAGCGGTGGCCCTGCATGCGGAGCTGCCGGCGTTTGCCAAGCCGGGACAGACCATCGACATCACCGTGTCGTCCATCGGCAACGCCAAGAGCCTGCGCGGCGGCAGTCTGCTGATGTCGCCGCTGAAAGGCGCCGACGGCAATGTCTACGCCATCGCCCAGGGCAATCTCATCGTCGGCGGTTTTGGTGCCTCGGGCAACGACGGTTCCAAGGTGACGGTGAACATCCCGAGCGCCGGACGCATCCCCAATGGCGCGACGGTGGAGCGCGCGGTGCCGAATCCCTTTGCCAGCGGTGACTCGCTGACACTCAATCTGTTTACCTCGGACTTCACCACGGCGCGGCGCCTGGCCGCGGCCATCAACACCTCCCTCGGCCTGGGTGTCGCGGAGCCGGTGGATGCCACCTCGATCCGCGTGCGTGCCCCGCTGGATGTGGCCCAGCGCGTGGCGTTTGTATCGGAGCTGGAGAACCTCACCCTGGATCCCGGCGAGGGCGCGGCGCGTGTGATCATCAACTCGCGCACCGGCACGGTAGTGATCAGCGCCCACGTGCGTGTCATGCCGGCGGCGGTATCCCACGGCAGTCTCACGGTCACCATCACCGAACGTCCGCGCGTGAGTCAGCCGGCACCCTTCTCCGGTGGCACCACGGAGATCGTGCCGCAAACGGACATCGCCGTGAGCGAAGAGGGCAAAAAGATGTTTCTGTTCGAGCCGGGCGTGTCTCTGGATGAGATCGTGCGCGCCGTCAATCAGGTGGGCGCGGCACCGGGTGACCTGGTGGCCATCCTCGAGGCATTGCGCTCCGCCGGCGCATTGCGCGCGCAATTGATCGTGATCTGATATGCAAACACCGCTCACGGGCGCCGACGTCTACACCGACCTGCAGGGTCTGACGAAGTTGCGCGCGTCCGTGGGCAAGGACAAGTTGGACGCCACCAGTCTGCGCCAGGTGTCCGGCCAGTTCGAGGCGTTGTTCACCCAGATGATGTTGAAGAGCATGCGTCAGGCGAGCATGGGCGACGAGTTGTTCGGCAGCGAGCAGGGCGACTTCTACCGCGACATGCACGACCAGCAGCTGGCGATACTGTTGTCCAAGGGCAAGGGTATGGGCCTGTCGGAGATGCTGTTCAAGCAGCTGGGTGGTGACAAGCTGGTACAGGATGCCGCTGTCGCCAAGGGCGGTGTGACGAGCAAGGCGGATCCGGCGGAATTCGTGCGCAAGCTCCTGCCGCATGCCGAGCGCGCCGCGCAGCAGCTGGGCGTGGCGCCGGAAGTACTGCTGGCCCAGGCGGCCAACGAGACCGGCTGGGGCAAGGCCGTCCCGCGCAACGCGGATGGCAGCTCGGGCCACAACCTGTTCGGTATCAAGGCCGACGCGAGCTGGCAGGGCGCGCGCATCAGCACGCCGACGCTGGAGTTTGAAAACGGCATTGCCGTGCGCAAGCCGCAGGCGTTTCGCGCCTACGGTTCCTATGCCGAGAGTTTCAATGACTACGTGGACTTCCTGCGCAGCAATCCGCGCTACCAGGATGTGTTGAGCAAGGCGGGCGATGCGGCGGCCTACGCCCAGGGCCTGCAACAGGCGGGTTATGCCACCGATCCGGAATACGCGCATAAACTGCAGTCCATTATGGCCAGCCCCGTCCTGCAGCAGGCCTTGGACACACTAAAGAATTCCGATTCACGGCCGCTAACAGGCTAAGGAGCATTCATGTCCACTATCCTTTTGCATAGATTGCGTTTCGCGCCGGTCGGCGTGCGCGGGAGGCATTGAGCCATGGCCACAGGGGACATACTGGGAATCTCGGTATCGGGGCTGCTGGCGTTTCAACGCAACCTGGCCACCACCGGGCATAATATTTCCAACGTCAACACCCCGGGTTACACCCGGCAACGGGTCGAGCTGGTCAGCCGCAACCCGCAGGCGTCGGGCGATGGTTTTATCGGCACCGGCGTGCAAACCAGCACGGTGCAGCGCATCTACGACACCTTTCTCACGGGCCAGGTGCGCTACGCCACCTCTGCCAACAGCCAGCTGCAGACCTATTCGAGCCTTTCAAGCCAGGTGGACAATCTGCTGGCCGACCCCGTCGCCGGACTGAATCCCAGCCTGCAGCGTTTCTTCGACGCGGTGCATACGGCCAACAGCGACCCGGCCTCCCTCCCGGCGCGCCAGGTGTTGTTGAGCGAGGCCAATGCCCTGACCAATCGCTTTCATTATATGGATCAACGCCTGGCGGACATGCGCCAGGGCATCAATACCAAGATCACCACCAGCGTCAACGAAATCAACAGCCTGGCCAGCGGTATCGCCAAGCTCAACCAGCAGATCGTGCTGGCCAAGGGCCTGGCCGGCGGGCAGCCGCCGAATGATCTGCTGGATCAGCGCGACGCCCTGGTGGCGCGGTTGGCGGAACAGGTCTCCGTGACCACCGTCGATCAGGAGGATGGCGCGCAGAATATTTTCATCGGCACCGGTCAGACCCTGGTGGTGAGCGGCAACGCCAGCAAGCTGAGCGTGGTGGGCAATCCGTACGATGTCACACGCTTCGAAGTGGCCCTGACCGCGGGCCCCATCACCTCCATTACCTCGGACTATATTACCGGTGGCGTACTGGGTGGCACCCTCGACTTCCGCAAGGAAATGCTCGACCCGGCGCAGAACGCCCTGGGGCGGGTGGCCATCGGTCTCGCGGCCACCTTCAACGATCAGCATCAGCTGGGACAGGATCTGAAGGGCGTGCTGGGGCAGGACTTCTTCAATACCCTGGACAGCATCAGCCCGCGGGTGTTTTCCACCTCCGCCGCGACACTCACGGCCAGCGTCTCCGACGTCAACGCCTTGACGATCAGCGACTATCGCCTCGACTTCGATGGCACCAACTACAATCTGACACGCTTGACGGACAACGCGCTGATCTCCAGCGTGGCTTTCGGTGCTTTCCCCCAGACCATCGCGTCCGAGGGGTTGACCCTGACCCTCAGCGCCGGCGCCGTGGCCGGGGACAGTTTCCTGATACAACCGACACGCGCCGGCGCCAAGGACTTCGCCGCCAGGTCTTGACGTATATCCACCTTCTCGTTTGCAGATAGCTTCAATTTATCCTTAGTATCCAAGAAGGAGTAACCCATCATCATAGGTTCCTGGAATCCTGTAATGGTTACTGTTTTAAGTGGAGGTGGCCTTTCTACATGCTGTTTGGCGATAACCACCAGCATGGCAATAACAGCAACCGCCATCACAAAAACTAATATCGTGGCAGCGTTATCAGCTACTTTTCTCATGAAAATTCTCTGTTGGTGTTTCATGTTTTTCCCCTTTCTCTTCGAGTAAGATATATATCGGCACCTCTAGACCTTTTGCTATCTTTTCCAGATTAACAATTCCTGTAATGTATTCACCACGCTCTACTTGCCCAATGTTGTTTTTATGCACACCAGCTAACTCCGCCAGCACTTCTTGCGTCCATCCACGACTAAGACGTATCCTGGATATATTCTTTCCAACTGTAGTAACGATGCACATATTGCCTCCTTAGAAATTGACAGGAACATCCGGGAAAAGATACACCCCATATCGCACCGCCATTTCCCTAGGACGGCTGATAAACGTGATAAACGGTAGCTTGTTGCTTAGCCGCTCCGACTCGTACAGCTCTCCCCACGCATGAAGTACTTCATCCGGAATGACTGGAGTGAATGCAAGGCTATGTGTCATGTTGATTCCTCATTATCGCAAGAGCATGAAAGACCCATATTTATTTACCTACTGTTGATAGTCTTTTGCAGCATGTGCCAGATACGCGCTGCGTTGAGTTTATTGAGC
>JANNJF010000301.1:0-1809 GCA_031405715.1 Gammaproteobacteria bacterium
GATGAGGGCGGTTTTGACGTTGCCGCCCCTCACCCCGGCCCTCTCCGTGCGGGTTTTGCCTCCCCGAAGGGGGCAAAGGGAGAGGGAGAAAATACTACGCACTATTTGCCGGTCGGATCAGTAAGTGCCTTGTGAGCGTCAGCCTTCACCCTCAGCGCGCTTGAACAGCGCACGCACCACAATCACCAGAAACATAAAACCACCGATCACGGCGACGAGACCGCCGATACCCATGAGACCCATGCCGGCCTTCTGCCCGAGGCTGTCCAATATCTGCTCGCCGCCGGCGACCTTGCGCTGCACACCGTAACCGCCGGACCACACCAGGCCGAGTATGTGCAGCAACTGCCCGACCGCATACTCGTTGGGCTGGGGATGGGCCATTCCAGGATCCGGTTCGCCTAAGCCGAGGCGCGGCAGCAAATGGTAGGTCAGCCCCATGAAGGCCAGCGTCACCGCCACGATGGAACCATGATAATGCGCGGGGATGGTCACGTTGCTGCCCTGGATCAGGAAGCCGATAGCGCCACCGATGCCAAACAGCAAAACGGACGTGATCAAGGCCGCGCGCAACGCGCGCGATGCCACCGGGGCGCGGCCGCCGAACAGCAGGCCATGCCAGATGGCGAGCCCCAGGGGCAGGCTGGCGAGGCTGCCGCCATAGGCCATGAGCCAGGTAAACAAACGCACGTGTTCGACGGACATAATGCCGTAGGAATAATAAATAATCGGCACCAGGAAAACCGTCAACAGGCCCAGCAGGAAAAAGATCAACACCACGCGCGGCGTCACACGCAACTGGATACCGGAGGCGGACGCCAGCCATAACCACGCCACCAGCATCAACAGCGTGTAGGTAAACTGCAGCACATGCCCGCCACCCCAGAACAGCAGTTCGTAATACGGCTTGCCATGGAGAAAATCCGGCATCAGCCAGAAGGACCAGCCGAAGGCGATCAACGCGAAGGTGGCGGACACCGCCGCCGCATTCAGGCCGAAGCGCAAGGCCCCCACCCCCTCGGCCCAGGGACCCACCGGTGGAATGGCGATCATGCTGCGCCCCACCAACAGCGTAATGCCCAGGGCAAAGGCCAGCAGCCCGGCAAGGAACAACGGGTCATCCAGCACCGGAATGTAATTGCTCATGATGGGATTGCCGGCACCGGCGAAGGGCGCCAGCGCGATGACCACCGAGCCCGCCGTCGCCAGGGCCAGGGCGGCCCACCCCAGGGGCAACCAGCGGGTGGTGGAGTTCAGGCTCCAGAACACACCGCCGAAGGCCAGGAACCACACGAGCACCGACAGATCCACGTGCGCCACCAGGGCGGTATGGAAGAAATCCACCCAGGGAAATATATCCTTTATATAGGGCACGCGGGACAGTACCAGCAATACCGATAACAGGCCGGCGGCCATGAGGGAGGCGATGGCCAGCCACAGCCAGCCTGCCGCCAGGCGCCGGCGGTCGTCGGTGGGGATGGGCAACGCGAAGCCCACCGTGTCCGCCGCGCCGGGAACATCATCAGAAGAAAAGGCTCGACTCATTTGAACAGGAATCCGTCGGCGCCGGCCTTGAAGTCGATCACCAGCACCTGTGCAGGCAGCAGCGTCAGTGTCGCCTTGCTCGTATAGGTGGCGCCGGCGCCGCCGTTATCGTTGAGGGTGGCGACAAACTCATGGCGACCGGTGCTCACGGGGAGTCGCCGATACACCGTGGAGGAACCATCGCGGGACAGGCCGGAGCGAGCACGTTTGCCGCATGCGCGCCGGAGGCCTGAATGCGGATGTCATCGCGGCCTTTCAGGGCGT
>JANNJF010000302.1:0-3833 GCA_031405715.1 Gammaproteobacteria bacterium
AATAATTTTCTCCAGCGACCGCAGAGATGGCGATTTCAGTCCTCGCTCGATTTGTGAAATATACGTACGATCCTAATCCGCGAGGTCGGCAAGTTCCTCCTGCGATAGTCCTTTTTCAATCCGAACCTTCCGTAATACATGCGGAAAGCGGTCCACAATGGAGCGGGATGTTTGGACGTACATGGACCAATAATGGACCTTTGTGTTACTCCCCGTCTACAGACTATAGTATCGAATACTATGGTATTAGTATTACCGAGAAAAGGAGCTTCATGTGTTGATCCTCACCCGCCAGCCCGGCCAGATTATTACCATCCAGCCGCGGGAAGATCTGCTTCCCTGGAACCCAGTCACACGGTTGTTTGCCGATGGGCCCATTGAGATTTTGGTAACCCGGGTGCGGGGAAACCAGGTGTGCCTGGGCATTCAGGCGCATCCGGATCTGTTGGTGAACCGTGGGGAACGGAAAACGCAAGGCTCCTGATGTGGCGGAGGTATGTCGTGCGGTTGGTGCGGGTAGTAATCCACTAGCCCAATATCCGGGGCTTGATTCCTTAGGGTGCGTGGGCACGAACGGCGTGACACCCTGCAGCAGCAAAATCCAGGACGCCCATTTATTAATAGAACTCTAGGCACACTAAGTCTGTTTTACATGATGCTCAATAAGATGGGAGTCCCAAACCTTCTCCAGTATGCCATCGAATAATTGCTCTGGAACTCAACCTCACATCTTGACCACGTCGAATAATACTGTTGTAGTCTGTCGATGAGCACGCAAATACTTCTAGGCGCTGGATTCAGTCGAAACTGGGGCGGCTGGCTTGCCAGCGAAGCCTTTGAATACCTGCTAGGTTGCCCGGAGGTCATCACCAACGCTTATGTGCGCCGGCTGCTATGGCAATGCAAGGACGACGGGGGTTTTGAAGTGGCGTTAGCGACAGTTCAGCACGCTTGGACTCGCAATCCACAGGAGAATCTACCCCACCTTAACGCCCTCCAAGCGTCAATTCAGCGGATGTTCATGGACATGAACGCCGCCTTCTTGGAGTACAGCGATCTCGAGTTTCAGAATCACCAGTCGCGCATGCTCCGCAGAGCGATGGTCCAGTTCGACGCTGTCTTTACGTTGAATCAGGACTTGCTTCTGGAACATCGCTATTTGAATGACAATATCGCGCTTACTATTCCAGGGCGCTGGGATGGATTTCAGCTACCAGGCCTTGTTTCTCGACCAAGCCGGTTGTTTCCGAACGCGAATTCCACCGCGAATAAGGACTGGGTTCCCGCCGAAGCTACCGAGTTTCAAGTGTATCCGCGACTTCAGCCATACTTTAAGCTCCATGGGTCAAGCAATTGGGCCGATCCCACTGGCGGCCCATTGCTTGTCATGGGAGATAATAAGGAGGGTGCGATACGCCTTCATCCTATACTCGACTGGTACCACCAGAAGTTTGATGAGTACCTGATGCGACCGAATTCACGCCTGCTGGTTATTGGCTATGGATTTCGTGATGCACACATAAATCGCGTGATCACCAGGGCCGTTGAGCAACATGGCCTCCAAATGTTCATCATAGACCCGGCAGGAGCTGATCTGGCGTGGACGCTCAACAAGACACGCACTCAAGGGGCAATTCCGGCTGGCACACCACTCGAAGAACTTTTCAAGGCATCGGTAATCGGTGCTTCACGGCGTGATCTTCGCGAAATCTTCGGGGGAGATTCAGTCGAGCACGCGAAAGTAATGCGTTTTGTAGAAAGTTAGATGCTATAGAGACAGACATAGACTTGATCTCTATAGAAGGAAAAACTGGGACGGATCTATTTTTTGATTCTGCACCATTTCGAACAAGTCTGTCCCAATTTCTCCTCGCTTCCCGCCGAGGCTAGGGCACATCTGCGTAGATGGGTTCATCCTTCGCCTGTACCACGATCCTTCGACCACCCCTATCCGCGATGAAGCTCTGGCACCGAGATATGCCTTGATAAGACTTGGTGTGATTACACAGGACCACGTACATGCCTTCGAACCTCTTCGGGAAGTTGAGAACGTCCCAATGGGATGCCATATCCGCAGGTATGCAAAGGACCTTGAGTTTAGCCGGGCTGGAGTGCATCGTGTCAATTACGTCTTGCGACAACTCAACTTCATCAATATCCATACAAATAAGGACGCCGATGCAAAGCGTGCCAGAATCGTACACTGCGTCTTGTTGAGCAACCCCGGTACCAATTGTCCGGCCATCGGTCCCTACTTTCAGGTAATTGATCTGATTCAGACCTCGGTGCAATAAGACGGCGCGGCTATGGCCATTGTCGACAACCGCTCCTACGACTACGGAGTCTGGGTGTGACGACTGGGCTGCTCCAATTTCCGCCCAGCACACGCCTTCTGGGAACACAATCAGATCCGCGGCTTGTCCTCTCAACTCGCTTGCCTTGATGACGCATGTGATCCGCATAGAAAAACCCTAACGCTGCGCGTGAGCGACGTGACCGCCCGGTTTGTAGGAAACATTATGCTGCTTCACCACATCCGCACCATAAATATTAGGGTTTGTTTGCATATAGCGCGAGAACGATCGAGACAATAGACAATACTAGCGCAATCCAAGCAACGAGGTCTCTCAACCAGAAAGTTCGACGTCTTTCGCGACGTGAAAGCTCATACTTTGCGGCTATGGCCTCCTGGCTTGATGGAACTTTAGTGGACACAATGATCTCGAGATCTATATCCTTAAGGCTGCGAGCATGTTCCATGTATTGTTCTGTAGTCATTGAATGTTGTTGTCAGTGGCTCTCTTGGGCGATCTTTGCGAGCTTTAACGTGAAGCATGAGGGGCGCGCACGCTTTTTCGCGCGCCCCAGTGAGTGATAGCGAACGGCTCCATGCGCTTGTTAGGTGACGGATTGCAAAGCATTACGCCACTCCCTAAGTTTTTCCATAACTTGCACAAATGACACTTTCTGTGGAGAAGATAATTCAGCAAGTATGTTTGACAGTGGATAATCCGTATTTACCGGAAAACCTATTTTCTCAAAAGCGATTTCAATTTTTTTTCTTCTTCCACTATTTCTATCCAAGGACCACTCATTGTTGTGTTTCCAGTAGTTTGCAGCATCATTAATAATAGACGCTACCGAAGATCCACAAGCATGCATAGGACCGCAAGCAAACGCTTTTTCCTTCTTTATTTGCAATATTCCATAACCCGCTGTTATATGTGTTTGACAGACAACAAAACCAAGGCCAATAAGATGCTCCGCACTGTCAAAATATCCAAGCGACTCTGGGTCTTCGGCAGTAGAATTCGATAACTCCATAATCTCATCCAGCTTCTGATCGATCATGCCAACCAAATCATTAGTGATATTGGTTTCACAACCTAGCAACATGTACTTAATATCCATAGTCACCTAACTTGTGATAGGCGGGCCTGCCGGTCCGCCTATGCAGGATTAGTAAATACTAATTTGTTCAGGCATTCCTTCGAATTTTCCTGAGGTTACGAGAATGTCCTGGTATTTGCCAGTCCTGCTAGTACGGACCCGTACTTGCAGGTTGTCGGTAAAGCTAACTCTTGAGAAAATTGACCCGCCATGGTGAATGTCCGCTCAGGGTCGAAAGCAGCCGATCATAACTGCCTAAAAACGGACATTGGTGTCAGAAACAAACATAGCCGCGGAATGCCAGCCAGTCCGACATCAAGGCTTGAATGGATCAGGCATAAATTTGCAGTGTCGAAAATCAGGCATAAAGCTGCAGAACTGCAATTTTATGATTCAGACCACTCGGACAGATTCAGAATGCCCATCCGGCAGTTTGAGGGACT
>JANNJF010000303.1:0-6669 GCA_031405715.1 Gammaproteobacteria bacterium
CGATGCCGACGAAATGCTCGTGAAAGCACAGCTTGCGACCAAGATCGGCGAAATCATCAGAGGCCGGAAGTGGAGCCAGCAGCAAGCGGCCAAGGTGCTAGGTATGACACAGCCGAAACTGTCGAAGATGCTACGCGGCCAGTTTCGCGGTATCAGTGAAGCGAAGATGCTCGACTGCCTCGCACGGCTTGGCCGCAACGTGCAAATCGTTGTCGGCCCGGCTCGACGGGCGACGTCGGCCGGGCGTGTTGCTGTCGTCTTCGCAGCATAAACAGGGCAGAGGTGCAGTCAATGAAAAAGACAACAGAAGTCTTTGAAACGTACCCTGTTAAGGTTGGGATCGAACTGTCGGACCTGGCGCGAGGGTGCATGGCAGCCGCAGTGCTAGGTCTGGGGGTTGGTGTGGGCGCTGGTGGGGCGTTTGTGTTGTGCAAACGGCATGACGGCGCGGGTGTGCGCCCTTGACGTTGACTGACTTGCACGCCGCCAACATTTTCAATACTGTAAGAAAGAAAAGCGGAGCATGGATGCAATGAAACCACTCTTGATGATCAACACTCCCTTTCTCTCACCGCGTCTTGCCTATGCCTTTATCTTCTGTGCCGGCCTGGTCACGGGCGGGGTCGCAACCGGCTACTTGGCGGTCAATGCCTTCCCCTCGTTGGTTTTCGCGGCGGCGATCCACGCAGGAACCGTCACCCTTCTCTCCGACGCATTGCTACGTCGATGAGCTTTGACGTCAACAGCCACCTTCCCGCCGGCGCCACACCGCTGTCGCCCGATGACATGAAAGCTCTGATTCCCTTTGGCATCACCACACGGAGCCAGCTCGATCAGTTTGAGTCCCGCAATATTCAACAGGCGCTCCTGTGGGCGATGCGGGGCACGAAAAAGACGCAGGACTTATTGACCATCGACTTCCCCCTCAAGCTGCACAAACGGATGTTTGACCAGACCTGGGGCTGGGCGGGTCAGTTTCGCCGGAGCGAGGTCAACATTGGTAACACCCCGCCGGACATCGTGTCGGTCCGGCAGCGGGATCTCTGTGACGATGCCAAGGCCTGGATCGAGTTTGACACCTACCCCGCCGATGAAATTTGTATCCGGTTGCATCACCGCATGGTGTGGATCCATCCGTTTCCCAATGGCAATGGTCGGCACGCCCGTATCATGGCGGATGTGTTGCTGAAAGCCTTGGGCCAGCCGGTCTTCACCTGGGGCCACCACACGAATCTGTCATCGCTCACGCAAACCCGTCTCCACTACTTGGCCGCGCTACCCCTGGCCGACCGTGGCGATGTCACGCCGCTGCTGGC
Organism: Gammaproteobacteria bacterium; assembly: GCA_031405715.1. GTDB lineage: Bacteria > Pseudomonadota > Gammaproteobacteria > Acidiferrobacterales > UBA6901 > JANNJF01. Next base: position 1,317 of record JANNJF010000303.1, read on the forward strand.
CTTTGCCCGCTCGTAACGATCCTCTCGGCTAGCTATTAATATATTATTAAATACAAATAGAATACAGATAATTCTATTTGTATTGACAAATGTTTATAACAATATTATATTCGTTAATACAAATAATACTCTCACCTTTGTATTACGGTATCGATATGAACTGGCACAAATACCTTACTTTACAGCAGATGGACGCGACCTTGGTCCAGGCCAAAGACTTGGCGGCGGTGCCGAGACCTAAGATAGGCTGGGTAAAGGCCATCCGCAAAGCGCTGAACATGAGCGCCCGGCAACTAGGTGAACGTCTGCACTTGAGCCAACCCCGGATCGCCCTGCTGGAGAAAGGCGAGGTGGACGGTTCGATCTCGCTGCGGACACTGGAAAAAGCCGCGGAAGGCCTCGGCTGTCGACTGGTGTATGTGTTGGTGCCCGAAGACAGCACCTTGCAAGCGATGCGGGAGACACAAGCCCGACTGAAAGCCCAGGCGTTGAACGCGTACACGGAGCACCACATGGCGCTGGAAGACCAGGCGACGGGTGCTGCCTTCCGACAACAAACCACCGATGAGTTGGCGAATGAGTTGTTACGCACGTGGCCGCGGGATTTTTGGGATAATTGATGACCCCCTCCCCAGACCGACCATCGGGCAACGTGAATGCAAAGGAGACTGTGTCATGGATCAGAACGACATCATTGCCGATACCCTCGACAATATCCGGGCGCCGCTCATCGCGACGCCGGGCGGATCGAAAACCGGGACCGAAAACCGGATATATTTTCCAGTAAATTAAATCTGTCCCGGTTTACTCTCGCGGTTTACTCTCGCAAACGACGCACCTTGCTTATGAGGCGGCGGTTTATTCGATAGCGCTGAAGGCCCGCGCTGTGACATCCCTCGCGGTAATTTCAGTATTTACTGGAATACTGAAATACAAATTTATTCCCTGCATGAAGAAAATAAACAGCGCCGATTTGTTGACACGAAGTAGCAATAATTCGCGTTATCAAGTACAACGATTTTAAGCCATAGAAATAAATGGCGATACATGGGTGTTTCACAACCATCAACAACGAATAAGGAACGAAACATAACATGTGAGGAGTAAATCAATGAGACGCAGAGATTTTCTCAAGGCCGGCGCTGCCGGGTCGTTAGGAGGTCTGGCATCGGGCCTGGGTCTGTTGAACTGGACGCCACGGGCCGAGGCGGCGCTGATTGCGCGAACGTTGTATATCACGCAAGGCAACATCGTACAGCCCGACGGCGTGAGCGTATTCTTCAAAGGGTTTAGTGCCACGAATGCCACGCTGAAGGTGCCGGGACTGTCCATGATAGTCCAGGAGGGCGACACGGTTCGTATCTCCGTCACCAACACCCTCAGTACCTCCCACAGTTTTGTCATCGACGGCCTGGTCGATAGTGGAACCATCGTCGGTGGCCAAACCAAAACCTTCGAGTTCGCAGCGAGCAAGCCGGGATCGTATCTCTACTACGACAAACTCAATGCACCCTACAACCGCCTGCTCGGCCTGCACGGTGGATTCGCAGTGATGCCGGGGCTTAGCGGTAATCAGCTTTACGCCGGCAGTCCGACCTTCAAGAAACAGTATTTCTGGATCTTCAACGACATCGATCCGGTGTGGAATGAAAGGCTGCGCACCGGCGCCACGCCGACCACCGCGTTCATTCCGCGTTACTTCACGCTCAATGGCCGCAGCCAGCGTCCGCCCGGCGCGCCGGGGTATAGCGACCCGAATATCGATGCCGGATATAACCCGGAGACCAAGCTCGAAGGATATATCGGCGACCGATCGTTGATCCGCGTACTGAATGCCGGGCACTGTACGCACTCCATGCACTGGCACGCCAACCACGTGGAGTGGCTCACCGCCAACGGTGTGCGACGCCCGGCCATCTGGCTCAAGGATGTGGTGCCCCTCGACAACAACATGGGACGGGCGGATGTCATCTACCCCTTTGAACCGCCGCCGGATGCCTACCCGCCGGTGACCATGGGCCATTACGTTATGCACTTGCATGATGAGCAAACACAAACCGCTGGTGGGGGCCTGTATCAGTTTGGCGCCGCGACCAGCATTATGTTTAAGTAAAGGAGGAATATCATGGGCATGGGATCAGGCGGAGGTATGGGTGGTGGTATGGGTGGTGGTATGGGTGGTGGGTGCTTTACCTATCCGGGTGCGCCGGCGACGCCGGGCATCGTGACGCCGCACGTGACGTTCGTGCGCGGCGTCTACATGGGCGGTTCGATACGCATGGATGACGGGCGCAACGTCACCGTGTGGGGATTTACCGATGGCAGCAGTGGCGGGATGATGGGTGGACCGTTTCCATCGCCGCCGATCCGCGTGCGCGAGGGCCAGATCGTGCACACGCGTTTTACCAACCAGGGAATGATGTGGTTGCACACCATCCACCATCACGGCATCGAACCGAGCAGCGAAAACGACGGCGTGGGCCACACCTCGTTCGACGTGGATGGCACTTACACGTATCAATGGCGTGCCAGTCACGCCGGCACGTATTTCTACCACTGCCATACCAACACCGTGCTGCACGCGGAGATGGGTATGTACGGGGCGCTCATCGTCGATCCGGCTAACGGCGAACGACGCGCGTTCAGCAACGGGCCGGCGTACGACGTGGAAGCCATTTGGGCGTGCGACGAAATCGATTCATCGTGGCACAGCAAGTCCTGGGATGCGGGTACCTGCGGCGGCGACGCCGGGCTCAACAACCTCAACGCCGATTATTTCATCATCACCGGCATCGATGGCAAAACCTCGGCCTTGACCGACCCGCGTGTTGCGGTAACGGTGAATCGCGGTCAGACCCTGCTCATACGCTACATCAACGCCGGCTATTACCCCCAGCGTCTCGACCTCAGTGGATTAAGCGCCAGCATTGTGGCGTCGGACGGCCGCGCGCTGCCAACGCCGGTGACGGTCACCAGCGTGCGCACCACCTCGGCGGAACGTTATGACCTCATCCTGAAGCCCACGGTCGCCGGGACCTACACCGTGGTGGTGAACTATCTCCATTGGGTGACAGGCGCGGTGCGGGGTCAGGCCAGGACGCGCATCACGGTGAAATAACAATCCGGAACTGAAGAAGGCATAGGCATCGCTTTGCCCGGCCTGGCGACGGACACGGCCCTGTTGCTGCGCACACGTGCGGGAGTTAGGATGCATGAGGGTTGGCTCCTGGAGTGATGGGTGGTTGGTCTCGCAACCCCACTTTATCACTGCTCGGGCCAGCCCTTCTTATTTTGCTTCTAAGGAGTTGGGACTTAAGTAAGTGCCATTCTGCTCTGACCCCAAATACTAGGGTTTAGCCCGCGTATGCCTACAGAAACACAGCAGGCGAAACGGAAAACCGCTGCGCAAGTTTGGCAATCTGACGGGTATTCAGGCTCCGTCGACCGGCCAGCACTTCCGACACCACACCTTGGCTGCCAATTTCACGCAGATCCGCTTGCTTCAACCCATGCTCCTGCATGAGGACCTTTAGAACCTCTGCGGGGCTGGCGCGGGCAATCCGAACATGCTCCTTCTCGTAGTTTTCGATGAAAAGGCTGAGCGCATCTGCCAGCTCCGCCAATGGATGGCGCTCGTTTTCGCCAATCTCGTCCAGAATCGCGTCCAAGGTCTTAACGGCCTTTTCATAGTTCTTCTTGGTACGCAGCACACCTAGCGGCACCACCGCACGGATTTTGCGGTAATCTTTGTTTGCCTGCTCAATCTTTTTCGCTAGCATGGTTAATCCTTCCACTTATCAAGGTCGTATTCGGCATGCGTCAATACATGTCGTATATAAACCTTTTTCCGGTTGTAATGGATGGCGGCTATCAATCGGTATTTGTTGCCACTAATATCGAATACCGTAAATTTCCCCACCTTGTCTGCTGAGGGAAATGCCCGCTTGATCTCGGCAAAAGAACCAAAATCGGTTCTCGACATAATGGCATACCAAACATTCAATGGGGTTACCGCCACCCTGTGCCGTATGCCAAACTCCCTTAGCCGCTTTCTTGTAATGATATGCACGGATAGATTCTATATCTCATTTTGAGATTATGCAAGTTGTGCCTTTCTTCTCAGGTTCTTCCCAGAGCAGCGTAATGCGCAAACAGGACACGAAACGGGGCACAGGGTTGGGTCATACACTGCAACATGTGTTACTGCGAGACTTTGACTTTTGTTAGCCTTTCTCAATGTTGGTGGATACGCTGCGCTCGCGTGCCCTCTGGGTATTATCCGCCCTACGATAGTATAAATTTTTGGTGGGCGATGCCCACCCTACGAAACTGCGGCGATGTGCATGCTCCAGGCACCCGTGTTTAAGCTCCCCCGCCCCGCTCCTCCCGTGATATCAGCAAACCCTCCGGTGCATCGATCCCGATGCGTACTTAATTCCCCTGTACCCGCAAGATTCGCACCGCTATCGGCCGGGTGAACAACGTGCATGGGTCAGCCCCAAGGGCATCGGGGCGGGGCTCGATGAGCAAGCTGTCGCCGGGGCGGCGGGTGAGGATGAGCATTTTCTGACTCCTTATGGGGCAATGTCCCGAATTTAGTGGTGCATATGTGGACAACAGCCTACCAAGCATCTGTACACATGTGTACAGCGGATTATGTTCATATATGATCCATGACCCTGGCAGAAATACTCGCAGAAAACCTGAAGACCCGACGGGGCGACCTCTCCCAGGAGGCCTTCGCCCGGAAGCTTGGCATCAGCCGCCCCACCCTGAGCCGGCTGGAAAGCGCGGTGCAAAATACGACGCTCCAGACACTGGAGCAGATCGCCAAGTCGTTGCGCTGTGATGTGTTTGAATTACTTAAAGAGCCGGCGAGCAGAAGACGGGGCTAGATGATGGCCGGCTTTGCCATGATTATTCCCTCACCCCGGCCCTCTCCCAGAGTCATCTGCTTCGACGACGCCAGCTTCCTCAACGGCCAGTACACCGCCTGGGGCAACGTCATCGAAGGCATGGACAACGTCGACAAAATCAAGCGCGGCGAGCCGGTCTCCAACCCCGACAAGATCGTCAAGGCGACGATGGGGGCGTAGTTTTCAACTCCCGGTACCATGCGCGTGACCTCACATAGGCGTTCTGGAGGGAGAAATGATTCCGAACGAGGTTGAGGCAAAGATCAAAACTTTGATCGAGGCAAATCTCATTCGGAAAGCTGCTTTGCTTAATGAGGTCGGCCTGAAGCCGGGCGAAGTCGTTTTAGATGTCGCAAACGGCTCGGACGATAAAAGAGAATCTGAAATCCGCGTCTACTTTTACAAGGATGGAAATGTAATCGACGCTCTTGAGTTTC
>JANNJF010000304.1:0-6737 GCA_031405715.1 Gammaproteobacteria bacterium
CTGGAGAAGGTGGACGCCATGTTCAAATACTACCTCACCGGTATTTTCACCAAGGCACCGCACCCCTTCCGCCAAACCACGCTGACCAAGCACAACCCGCTGCAGCGCCTGGCCTATCTGGGATTCTGGCTGGTGATCTCGCCGGTGATCTGGTTTTCCGGCTGGTTCTATCTGTTGTACGGCAAGTGGGCGGAATGGGGGGTGGACCGCTACCTGTCTCTGGAGTGGGTCGCCTTCTTCCACACCGCGGGGGCCTTCATGATACTTATTTTCTTCATCGCGCATATTTACCTGGCCACCGCGGGACACACGCCGCTGTCGCATATCAAGGCGATGATCACCGGCTGGGAGGAAGTGGATTGAACCCATGCCTGCCGCACACTCGCGTAAGCGCCTCGCGGCATACCGTTTCCATTTTTAATTGATAACCATTGATTGAAGGAGCCGCACCATGAACTTATTAAAACCTGTCGTTACCACCCTTGCGCTCTGCCTGCTCGGAGCCTCATTCACCGCCAGCGCCGAGGGTGACGGATGGAAGCGCGGCCGTGTTTATTTCCGCATGGTCTGCACCGCCTGTCATGCGTCACCGGAGGGCGGAGACAAGGCCATCGGCCCGAATCTACGCACCAAGGCGGAGTGGGTCGCCTACATCCAGGCCGACAAGCACGCCAAGGGCAAGGATTCCCTCAAGTACTACATCAGCAAGGAATACCGCGCCAAGATCAAGGCCACCAACAAGGCCGCGGAGAAATATGCCGACGTGCCTGACGCGGAACTGATGGCCGATCTCAAGGCCTTCGTCGCCAAAGGTGCCAAGGATGGCGACAGCCCGGCGGGCTGCGACTGAACGTGGGTCTTACTGATCCGACCGCCAAATAGTGCGTACTGCTTTTCTCCCTCTCCCTTTGGGTGTGGGCCGGGGTGAGGGGCGGCAGCGTCAAAACCGCCCTCATCCTGTCCTTCTCCGTGCGGGTTTTGCCTCCCCGAAGGGGGCGGAGGGAGAAGGGACCTCATAGACGCAACGTGCACTATTTGCTGTTCTCCTCAGTAAATAAAGGCCGCGTAGGTTTCGCAGTAGATGTGGATGTTGATGCAGGGTGGGCATCGCCCGCCCTGCAAACCCGGCGATATTTATGCCGCTATGTCCAACACGGGCGGGAATAGCTGACACGTTGTAAGAAAAACTGGAGCATGCACATGAGCGGAGAAAACGAGCGATCCTGGCTAACGGGTTTTAAGGCGGATTACCAAAGCATTTTTGTCGAGGACTGGTCTCCCTATTTCGGTAGTGCCCTACTGGTAATGGTGGTCATCGGCCTGATGATCAGCGGGCTGTTCTGGGGCGTGTTCGGTGGCCTCAAACTATGGGGTGACTGGTTCAACACCGCCATCGGCCTGGGGCCGCTCTTGGGCGTGCCGGAAAAACTCGAAGGTCCGCTGCTGCATCGTTTGTCGCTGATGAACATCACGCTGGTGCTGGGCGCATTTTGCGCTGCGTTGTTGTCGCGCAAATTTCTCATCAGCCGCCCACCCAAACTGGAATATATCTGGGCCGCCCTCGGCGGCAGCTTCATGGGGCTGGGCGCCACACTTGCCGGCGGTTGCACCACCGGCGGTTTCTTTACGCCGGTCATGCACTCCTCACCCAATGGCTGGGTGATGTGGGCGGGTCTGCTGCTGGGCGCCGTCATCGGTTTGAAGTTGCTGCTGTGGACGCTCGAACATATCACCTGGGGCACGACCGCGCCGCGTGTGCTGAAGCCGTCACCGCAAGTTCTTGCAATCTTTCCGTTGCTCGGGCTGGGCGTGGTGGTGGCAACGCTGGTCTGGAGTGTTGGCTGGTACGCCTCGGGTGACGCAAAGCTGACGGCGCGTGCCGTGATCATACTCGCTGGATTTTCCATAGGCTTCATCATGCACCGCTCGCGGCTGTGTTTCGCGCGCGCCTTCCGCGAACCGTTCATGACCGCCGAGGGAGAGATGACCAAGGCCGTCATCTTCGGCCTGGCCATCGCCATCCCCCTCGCTGCCTTGCTGTTTAAGGCCAAGGTGATCGATCCTTATATCGCCATCCCCGCTTCATTCTGGCTCGGATCACTGGTCGGCGGTGTGCTGTTCGGCATCGGTATGATTTTCGCCGGCGGTTGCGCCTCGGGCTCACTCTGGCGCATGGGCGAGGGCCACATCAAGTTGTGGGTGGCAGGCTTCTTCTTTGCCTGGTCGGGCTCGACCACCAGCGCGCTGCTGAAAAAAACCGGCTTGGTCGTCAAGGAGATGACCCTGGATGAAATCGAGGCGAGCCAGCTCGGCTACCAGGCCTACTTCCCCGTGATGCTCGACGGCTGGGGCTGGTCCCTGCTGGCCGGCGGCATTTTCCTGCTGGTGTGGTATGCACTGGTGCGCTACAACGAGTCCACGGAGAAATTTACGGTGCTGTAGCGGACAGCGCAGCATAGCGCTTCTTAGTCGATGTGAAAGGAGCCATCGCTGTCTTTGGCGAAGCGGCGGCAAGCCGCAGAACTCCATGCTCTCCGGCTTGCAATTCCCAGTGGGTTTGAGTGAAATGGACTACTCACAATAAAAGGGACTACCCATGACCTCCACCATGCGCTTCATCCTAAGCAGCCTGCTCTTTCTGCTCCTGCCACTGCAGGCCACCCTGGCCGCCACCACCACCCTCACCTGGCACGGGCACGCGACGTTTGAGATCACCACGCCCAAGGGCAAGGTGCTGATGATCGATCCGTGGCTCAAGAACCCGATGAACCCCAAGGCCAAAGACGGCAAGGACCCGCTGGCGGATATCAAGCACGTGGATTACATCCTCATCACCCATGGCCACTCGGATCATATGAGCGACGCCGTGCCCCTGGCGAAAAAGACCTGGGCACGCCTGGTGGCCAGTTTTGAACTCGGCAGCAACCTGGCCAAACTGCACGGCTACCCCAAGGAACAGATGGGTTATGACACCCTGATGAACATGGGCGGGGAAATCAGCATCGCCGACGGCGAGGTGACCGTGGCCATGACCCCGGCGGTACACTCCAGCGGCCTGGCGAATCCCTATGCCGGCGACACCGGGGCGGAGATGGTCTATGGCGGCAATCCCGTGGGCTTTGTCATCAAGATCAAGGACGGCCCGACGATCTACGACACCGGCGATACCGCGTATTTCTCCGACATGAAACTCATCGGCGATAACTATGCCCCGGACCTCGCCTTGATCAATATCGGCGGGCACTTCGGCATGGAACCGCCCATGGCGGCCATGGCGGCGACCGCGGTGCGGGCCAAGACCGTCATCCCCATGCACTTCGCTACCTTTCCGGTACTGACCCAGGACCCGAAATCCTTCATCGACGCCATCAAGAACAAAAACGTCCATGTCATGGTCCTGGCACCCGGCGCCAGCGTGACGTTCGAAGGCAAAAATATCAAAACGAAAAACTGAACCCCGCACGCCGCCACTCAGCCAAGAGTGGCGTGCTGCGTGATACAAGGCATACAAAGCGAACAGATAAAAACGGGTGACGATAGCGACGAGTTAACTAACCAAAGCGCTCCAGCAGGACCAGCGCCCATACCAGCGCCAGCGTCAGCAGACTCAGAAACACGGCGGCGCTGCCGATATCCTTGGCGCGCTTGGCCAGGGGATGCAGCTCGAGGGATATCCGGTCCACAATCGCCTCGATGGCTGAATTCAGCAGTTCGACGATCAATACCAGCATGACACTGGCGATGAGCAGTGCCTTGCTCGCCAGCGGCACGTCCAGCAGCAACGCCACGGGCAGAAAAACCGCCGCCAGCAGGACTTCCTGGCGAAAGGCACTTTCATGGCGAAACGCAGCGGCGAGCCCTGCAAAGGAATAAAACAGGGCATTCCAGACGCGTCGTATGCCAGTTTTTCCTTTGTTGGGATGATTCATGGGTGCCTGCAGGGATGACTCCTATCACCAAGCGTACACGCTAGCTGTGCAAGTCTTCCCAATATTAAGTCTGGTTGGCAGGCATAGCAATGCGCGTGGCGTCGCCATCGATGTTCTTTTTATCCGGGTCACGTCCCAGGATGGTGAGCCCGGTTGGCTGCCCCTGGCCATTTCCACAAGGACGTCATCGGCCGCCGCGGCTTGTCCGTGCTGACGTTCCGCTGATAACCGGTTGACGCCGCCCCCATCAAACGCAAAGATAGGATTCCTTAATTCGGTTGCGCTGCCTGCGGCCCAACCCACCCCGAAAGCATGCACCATGACAGCAAGACTTCCCATCGCCCCCGCCAGTGACGTTTCGGCCTGCCGAAACGCACACCTGCCACCGGCCGACCATGCCCATCTCTGATCACCTTGGCAACGCGCCGGGCGGCCCGACGCTACAGGCCAGGCGCTGGGTGGTGGGCGGTCGTGTGCAGGGTGTGGGTTTTCGGCCCTTTGTCTATCGCTGCGCACAACGTTACCAATTGTCCGGCTGGGTGCGGAATCATGCGGGACGCGTGGAGATCGAGGCCCAGGGTGAGGCCACTGCCCTGGCTGACTTTGAACATGCATTGATCGAGGATGCGCCGCCCCTGGCCCAGCCGAAGATCGTGCTCAGGGTGGCGGTCACCGTCGACCCGGCCAACAGGAAGGTGTTCTGCATACGGCCGAGTGCCGACGGTGATGCTACCCATGCCCATGTGCCACCGGACTATTTCACCTGTGCCCAGTGTCTGGAAGAGCTGCACCATCCCAGCGATCGCCGTTACCGCTATCCCTTTATCAACTGCACCCAGTGCGGACCACGCTACACGCAGATCTTGCGCCTGCCATACGATCGGCCGAATACCAGTCTGGCGGCATTCCCCTTGTGCCCGGCGTGCCAGCAGGAATATGCCGACCCCCTGGACCGGCGCTTCCATGCCGAGCCCCTGGCCTGCCCGGTGTGCGGACCCCAGTTGCAATTCTATGCGGACGACACGGGCATCATCGACGACACCCCCGCGGCGCTGTCGCAGTGCGTTCTGGCACTGCAACGTGGCTTTATCGTGGCCGTCAAAGGCGTGGGCGGTTATCACCTGATGTGCGATGCCGCCAATGAGCGCGCTGTCGAACGCCTGCGTCTCACTAAACCGCGCCCGCATAAACCCCTGGCCGTGATGTTTCCCTTGCGGGGTGCGGACGGATTGGACGCGGTACGCGACGCCGTGCTGATCGACACGGTACATGCCAACCTTCTGCTCGATCCCATGCGGCCCATCGTGCTGGCCGCGGCGCGTACCGATCCCCGGCGACCCAAGGTAGTGGCGTCGGCCATCGCACCGAACCTGGCGGACATTGGCGTCATGCTGCCGTACAGCCCGCTGCATCATCTGTTATTAAATGATTTCGGCGGCGCGCTGGTCGCCACCTCCGCCAATCGCTCGGGCGAGCCGGTGCTGACGGAGAATGGGGAAGTGGAACAACACCTGAGTCACGTGGCGGACGCCTACCTGCATCACAACCGGCCGATACTGCGGCCGGCGGATGACCCGGTCTACCGCATCATCGACCATCGGCCGCGGCCCCTGCGCCTGGGACGCGGCAGCGCACCGCTGGAGTTGACGCTGCCATTTGTTCTGCCACAACCGCTGCTGGCGGTGGGCGGGCACATGAAAAACACCGTGGCGCTGGCGTGGGAAAAGCGCTGCGTCATCTCGCCGCACATCGGCGATCTGGAGTCGCCGCGCAGTCAGGAGGTGTTCCAGCAGGTTATCGCCGACCTGCAATCACTCTACGGTGTGCAGGCCGAGCGGGTCGTGTGTGACGCCCACCCCGGATACTTCAGCACACACTGGGCTGCGCGCAGCGGACTGCCGCTACGCAAGGTGTTCCATCATATGGCACATGCATCGGCGCTGGCGGGCGAGTTTCCCGCGGTCGGTCACTGGCTGGTATTCACCTGGGATGGCGTGGGTTATGGACAGGACGGCAACCTGTGGGGCGGTGAAGCCCTATCGGGCAGGCCGGGTCACTGGCGGCGTGTCGGAAGCCTCAGGCCGTTTCGCTTACCTGGCGGTCACAAGGCGAGTCGCGAGCCGTGGCGCAGCGCCCTCGCGCTCTGCTGGGAAGCGGGCATACCCTGGCCGGAGGGTCCGCCGGATACCCAACTACTCTATGCCGCGTGGAAACGCAGGATGAACAGCCCCTCGACCACCTCCGTCGGCCGGCTGTTCGACGCGGCGGCGGCGCTCATCGGTCTCACCCACACGGCGAGCTACGAAGGCCAGGGACCGATGCAGCTGGAGGCCATCGCCAACGCGGGCGCAACCGCCGTGACGCTACCCCTCCACCGTAACGCCCAGCAATGTTGGGAAAGCGATTGGTCACCCCTGCTGGCGCCCTTGCTCGACACAGGGCGCAGCGCGTCCGCGCGTGCCGGCATGCTGCACCACAGCCTGGCCCAGGCGCTGTGCCAACAGGCCGTGGCCATCCGCGCTGAGACCGGTGTCGAACAGGTGGGCTTGAGCGGCGGCGTCTTCCAGAATCGGCGACTGACCGAACGGGCGTGCGCACTGTTGCGGGCTGAGGGGTTTACGGTTTACCTTGGTCAGGCGATTGCGTGTAACGATGCGGGTATCTGCTATGGCCAGATCATCGAAAGCGGCGCGCATGGCTGACGTAATGTACGGCAAAAAATAATCACAGCGCGTAGTGCCGGGGGCCACCGAAGTTGTTCCCTCTCCCCCCGTGTATTTCGGGGGAGAGGGTTAGGGTGAGGGGGAT
>JANNJF010000305.1:0-2453 GCA_031405715.1 Gammaproteobacteria bacterium
ATAGATTGTTTCCATGACCTCCATCAAGTTCGTCGATAGTTGAGCAAATCAATCGGAAAGTCGGCGCCTTCGGTGCAGGCTATCCCGGGTCGGGCGACACAACGCCTAGTTTGGATTCCTCGGACTAGCGTTGCACAGCAACCCCGGGTGAGCAAAACGATTCGAATTATGCAGTGATGTTCCAGAAATTGACCATACACAGCTGGCCGCACGACACCGGAGCGTAAACGGGTTGAGATTCATCCGCGTCAGGATCGGTAGGATGGCCTCCGCTAGACATCCATCGCCAGCCGGGCGGCGGCGGCCACACAGTCCCCGACGGAGATCCCGTCACACCAGTTGGCGCGCAGCTGTAGACCCGGCAGTCGCGCTCGCCGGGCATCGATGCGCGCCAGGCGCTCGAGATGGCCGAGCTCGTACTGCGGGATCGCGCGTGGCCAGCGGCGCACACGTTCGAAGACCGGTGCCGCGCGTATCCCGAGCAATGGCGTCAGGTCCGTAAGCACCTGGCGGACTATCGTCGCTTCATCGAGGGCGGCGACCGCCGCGTTGCGCGCACCGCCCATGAAGGCAGTGAGCAGAACCTGGCCTGCCGGTGCACGCCCGGGAAACAGCGTCGAGGAGAACAACGCGCCGAGGGTCTGGCGCCGGGCCTTTGAGGGTATCAGCAGGCCGAAGCCGTCGAGGGGATGGGTAATCGCAGCGCGCGCAAAGCCGAGCGTCACCGAGGCCATGGGCGGATAGTGGATCGCCGCCAACTCCGTGGCGATCTCCGCATCGAGCGGCGCGAGCAGGGTCGCGGCGCGGTACGCCGGGACACTCAGTACCAGCGCCGCGGCGCGATAATCAGCGTGTGCGGTGCGCACCCGCCAGGCCATTCCGTCGCGCTCGATGCTGGTCACTTCGGCGTTGCACTGCAGCGCCTCGCCGAGGGCAACCGCCAGTGCCTGTGGCAGCGCGTGCATGCCGTGGCGGAACGAGATCAACCGCCCGACCGGCATCGGTCCGGCCGCACGCGCCCGCAACAAACGCGCCAGCGCCCCCAGGATCAGCGAGCCGTACTCGGCCTCGAGCGCGTAGATCTTGGCCACCGCCGCACGCACCGACAGGCGCGCCGGATCGCCGGCATAGACACCGGAGACAAACGGGTCGATCACCCAGTCGAGGAACTCCTGCCCGAGGCGGCGGCGCACGAATTGGGCAATCGATTCCTCCTCGCGCGCGCGGCGGTAAAACGGCTCGCGCAGCAGCCGCAGCTTGGCGCCGGCACTGAACAGCGGCGAGGCCACCAATGCTAACGGGCTGCCGGGCAGGGCCACGAGCCTGTCGTCCTTCACGACGTAACGACGCTTGGCCAGCGGGTTGGCCTCGAGCAGTTCGGCCTCGAGACCGAGCGCGCGGATGAGTTCGCCGAGGGCGCCGTCGCGCATCAGCGCCGAGTTGGGCCCGGCCTCAATGAGGAAGTCGTCCTGCTGCGTGCTCAGTATTGTACCGCCCGGCCCGGCACCGGCCTCGAGCACCTGCACCCGGTGGCCGCGCGCGCGCAGGAACCAGGCACTGCTCAGGCCGGAAATGCCGGCGCCAACGATGATGGTATCGACCATGGGCCCTGCCCTCTAATTTAATCCAGCGTGGGCCGCCGGCGACGGCAGCGGATACTCGCGGAAGCAGACGCGCCATGCCGCCAAGCTAAGCGCGACGCAGCGCTGCCTCCGGGACTAAACATCGCTCGGTTCGGATTGATCTAACCCGCGCCTCCACGGGGCATCTTTCGCCGGCAGATCGGGTAACGGCAAGCGTCGCCCTTTGCCACGGACACGCGGGCAGCGCCACTGTCTTGGCCAAGCGTGGACGCTTAGAACGTGTAAACCTGACTAGTATGGTCAGCAACACCTTGTCGGCGTGACGACGCCTCCCCCCCCCCCCCCCCGACACGTCCTCCCCCGCCCGGTGGGATGGGTGCCCCGACCAAACAACACCAGATCAGTCCAGTTTCCCTACGCCTAACCGACGGCACGCGCACGTGTACACCTTAATTACACGCGTCATCGACAGCACGATCCTAGTAATGCTTGCGGCCGCATCTATTGACGGAGATCAAAGGATGCCTGAATAGATCCAATACATTACGGGACCAATGCCCTGGGTCGCTTCCTGCACGTTCCTGAGTGGGGAAGTAGCACGGCAGCAATCTTTGTTTTATTTGATGTTGATCAATGCGGGGAAGGCGGATATTTAGTATTTAATAAATTAATAAATTACTGTACTGCACCCCTTAAGCAATATTAGTAGATGCACCCGGTTTCAGCATAGAGACACCAGCATCGATCGTCACCGCCAACAAAAGGGGCACGTCATGAAAAAGCAACACACTCACTGGGACGGCACATTACTACTCTTCGGCTTGCTCGCTTCCGTTGGTGTCCTCACGTTCAGCGGCAGCGCGGCGGCCA
>JANNJF010000306.1:0-1948 GCA_031405715.1 Gammaproteobacteria bacterium
GGGTCAGCCCGCCCACGATGGCGTGGTGATCAGCGTGCGCGACACCGGCCTGGGCATGTCGCCACCACAACTGCAACAACTCTTCGAGCCCTTCAACCGCCTCGGCCGTGACCACGGGCGCAAAGAGTACGAGGACCTTAAGCCTGAGCAGGCCAAGCTCCTCGAGAGTTTGGGCGCGCGAACATCAAATTGAAAAGCGCCACGCGTTCAGAGTGCGCATGATTCATGCCTTGCTCACGCCAGGCCGTCCATGCCTGGTCGCGACCGTCCCGTCGACAACGACAAAAAGCCGTGAAAGATTGCCACGCAGGCAGTATCATCCCCTACCCAACGTGCCACAGAATTAAGGTGAAATGGCCCTCTCGCCCTACGTATTTGACGCCGACGCGGACAACTTTCCCCGCCTGGTGTTGGAAAATTCCGCTAAAGGACCGGTGCTGGTGAACTACTGGTCGCCGCGCGCCGGCCCCTGCATGCTGCTCATGCCGCGCCTGGTGCGCCTGGCGGCGGAATTCAGCGGCCGCTTTCTGCTGGTCATGCTCAACACCGACGAACTGGGGCGGCTGGCGCGGGAACACGGCGTCAACAGTCTGCCCACGGTCAAGGTCTATCGCCATGGACAGGTGATCGACACCCTGCGTGGGGCCGAGTCGGAGTCGGTGCTGCGCGCGTTCATCGCCAAGCATGCGGGCAGCCAGGCCGACACGCTGTATGTGACCGCATTGAAGGCGCACCACGAAGGCGATACCGCGCGCGCCGTCACCCTCGCGGCGGAGGCGGCGCTGGCCCAGCCGGACAACCCACGCATC
The DNA here is from genome assembly GCA_031405715.1 of Gammaproteobacteria bacterium. Classification (GTDB taxonomy): domain Bacteria; phylum Pseudomonadota; class Gammaproteobacteria; order Acidiferrobacterales; family UBA6901; genus JANNJF01. Next base: position 810 of record JANNJF010000306.1, read on the forward strand.
CCCCTGGACATCGCCAAACTCCTGGTGCTGCAGCAGCGCCACACTCAGGCGCATGACCTGCTCAGCGCCCTACCATCGGAACTACAGGCCGATGCCGAGATCAGCGCACTGCTCTCGCATCTGGATTTTCTGCTCACGGCACGCAGCGCGCCGACCCGCGCCGTCTTGGAACAAACGATCAGCGAGCACCCCGATGATCTGGAGGCGCGCTATCGGTTGGCGGCCGTCAGCCTGACGCAGGACGACTACGATAGCGCACTGCAACAACTGCTGGAGATCGCGCGCCGCGACCGCGGTTTCCGCCGGGACGCCGGCCGCCGGGGGCTGCTGGCCGTGACCCACATGCTGCCGGCGGACGACGCACGCGTGCAGCGCTATCAGGAATGGCTGCGGGAAGTACTGCATTGAACCTGCGCTCAGCGGTCCCCCCTGGGGTTTCCCCGTATTGATCGCGGCGCCATAAATACGGTTTGTGCTGAGGGTGGAATTCGGGAGCAAGCTCCCGATGCTAAGGTTTAGTGCCCTACCTAAGAGCCATATTAAAAGCGGCGGCGAGCCGCCGCACTCCGGGGACGCGTCCTGCGATGGTCTGCATGCTCAATGCAGGTTGGAGCTATCCGACCCGGGCTTCATGAAGTGCACCTTCGCCTCCGGCACGTAGTCTTTATCAAACACAAAATCGAAACCGACATCCTGGTCCTTGCTGGTGGCGCGCACCTGTTTCAACTCCGGGATGCGATTGGCCAGGTACGCCAGCATGGCGGCGACCCGTTGTTCATCGCTCTCGCGTATGGCACTGACCAGTTGCAGTGCGACGAACTGGGCGCGCTGCAACATGCTCGGCGACGTGATCTCGACATCGCCAAGTACGATGCCGGCGTCCATGCTGTTGTCCATCTTGTCGAGAAATTCTGCCTGATGTCCCGCCAGGGGCTTACCCCGGTCGTAGGCGACCTGGGATGCACCGTTGATCACGATCGTCAGAATATTGCTCATTGCTGTCTCCGAATAGTGCCTGCCAACTCCCCATGACGGGAAAAAAACTGTCGATACGCCGGGCATCATCGTCCTTTCGGGTGTCAACACCTACACCGGCGCCACCACCGTCACCGGCGGCACCCTGCGCATCCAGGGCGACC
>JANNJF010000307.1:0-4725 GCA_031405715.1 Gammaproteobacteria bacterium
GCTCGAGGCTCGCGACGACGCCACGGTGGAATCCGCAGTTTGCCTAAACATCAGTAACCGCCCAGCCTCGGAGGCATGCATACAGGCCGCGCGCACGGCGCGTACCGAGGCCTTTATGCAGTGTGGGAAGGTCAAGCAGGCGCGCAACGAGGTGTGTGAAAAAGTCGGAAGAGGTCCATACGATCCGGTCATGGATCCAGCGAACTTCGTCGCTGGAATCAATAACCGTTATACGCCCTTTCCTCCGGGCGCGTTTCGTGTGTACGAAAAGAGAACTCCAGAAGGTTTGGAGCGCATCCGCGTCGAAGTACTGCCGGAGACCCGGGTGATGATGGGCGTCACCGTGACCACCCTGCGCGACACGGTGACGCTGGACGGCGTACTCATCGAAGACACCAAAGACTGGCTGGCCCAGGACAGGCAGGGGAACGTCTGGTACATGGGTGAGATCGTTCAGAACTTCGAGGATGGACTGCTGGCAAACCTCGACGGCTCTTTCGAGGCGGGAAAAAATGGCGCCAAGGCAGGCTACTGGAGCAAGGCATTTCCACAAGTCGGCGATTTCTACCGGCAAGAGTGGGCGCCAGGCAATGCCGAGGACGTGGTGGAGGTGGTGAGCCTGGACGCCCGCGACACGACCGTACCCTTCAGCCAGAATGGCACCGGCCCCATCCTCAAAACCCGGGACACCACACCGCTGTCGCCTGGCGTCGTGGAGTTCAAGTACTATGTTCCGGGGATCGGGTTCGCACTGGAGGTGAAGCCGGCCACGGGCGAGCGGCTAGAGCTGGTCGATTACGGACCGCGCTGAGCCAGTGAGTGTACCGGACCGGGCGGCTATGGGCGCCCGGTCCGTTTTTAAGAGAGGTGGCCTATGAACACAACATCAAGAACGTGGAGCCCTATCTGGGTCGTGGTTGCCATCGTCGCGGGCGTTACCGCTTTGATGGTCGTCGAGATCATCGAAGAACCCAATCTGACGCTGCGCGAGATCCTGCTTGAGCTCATCGAGCCTACGCTTATCATACTGACCGTGACCGGGGTCCTGTATCTACTCGGCCGGACCAAACATCAGCATAAGGAGCAGCTCTCGCTGCTGCGGGATATCGAGGTGGCGCGCGCCGAGGGCGCGCAGTGGCGCACCGATATGCGCGAATTATTAAAGGGCCTGAGTTCTGCTATCGACGCGCAATTTGAACGCTGGCAGCTAACAGCCGCCGAACGCGAAATAGCGCTGCTGCTACTCAAAGGCCTCAGCCACAAAGAGATTGCGGTTTTGCGTGACACCAGCGAGCGCACCATACGCCAGCAGGCACAATCGATCTACGGCAAGTCCAAACTCAGTGGGCGGGCGGCGCTGTCGGCGTTTTTTCTGGAAGATCTCTTGCTGCCGCGCGTACTCAGTTAGAAGGCGAGCTGTAGCTCAGCGAATGCGCCCCAGGCCAACTGTCCGCGCTGTACGCCGAAAGCCGCGCCGGCGCGCAAAGTGCTGACCGATATTTCGAAGTGCAACCGCTGCCACTCTTCCACCGCCAAGACCAGATCGAGGCCGTGACCTAGATCGCGGTCCATTCCATTGAGGGCAGTGTTGAGCCGGGCGCCGCGCACTGTATCCGCAGGCTGCACCTGGCGGTAGTAATGGTAGACAAGATCGAGTGAACTGGCCTCGTACAAGGAAATGCCGGCACCGGCGGTCACAATAGCGAGATTCGACAGTTCTGGATCCAGGAGCACACCGTAACCGCGAAAACTTTGCACGCCGCCGAATCCGGGTGTATTGGTGTGTAGTCCCGTCTGGCGAAAGGCGCGATCATTCCCGTCGCCGAGGTTGGGGTCACCCGATCCCCTGGCATAACCTAGGGTGAGGCGCGGATTGCACTGGAAATTGCCCCTGCATTTCCAGTATTTCCGCCATCCGTGGCGGTCGTTGGCGATGGATGCGATCCAGGTGGCGCCTACGTCGAACGCCCAGCCGCGGACATCACGCTGAACTTGTTCGTTGACGATGCTCTGTGTCTTCGACACTGGCTCGAAATCGAGAGCGCGTTCGTTCCCGTTCACCCAAGCCGCGTCGATCCAATAATCAAGATTGCCGGCCGACGCCCACGCCCGGGTACCGGTGGCGCGTGCGCCCAACCAGGTCAAGGCCGCGTCCGAAGCATCCTCGCGTTCCTTAGCGACGATCTCCCCGGCCCCGTGTGTCTGCGAGTGATCGTCATGCAGTAGTGCGAAGAGTTGGATCGACTGATCGACATGCCAGTCCCAGGAAGCCTCGACGAACCCGCGCCGCAACGCTTCGTGTTCGGGCTCGATAAAATCTCGGTCGGATCGGGTAGGATAAAGCTCGCGTGCCAGGGCAACCGCCAATTCCCAGGATGGAGCCGTGAGTGTGACGCGCAAAGCGTCCAAGTCTCCATCCCACCACCAACGGCGGTCGTCTTCGAAGTCGATCCGGCCGATCTCGAATGTCAGGGGGAAACTGGACATGGGTTGCGCATAGAGCCAAAACTCGCCACGCTCCACAAAGTCTCGAGACGCAACGCCAGTGGCTTTTTCCCTAACGACCCGGGCCTGGGTGAGAAACGAGAGTTGCGGCCCCAGAGTATAAAAGAGTTCGGGCTCGGCGTGCTGCTCCATAACCACGAGGGTTTCTCTGTTTGCAGCAGTGTCACGCCTGATGGGGCGTGTCCAGTCGACTGCCAACTCGTATTGCAGGGTCGCCGACAAGGGATGGCCGAGAAATTGGGTCGTCCATGGTTGTTCCACGCGGTTTTCCTGCGCACGCTCGGTCAGACGGGCACGTAGATCCGTATTGGCAGACTCCTCCTGGGCGGGTGCGGCGAGTGCAGGCGGCTGAACAAACAAGCTGCTGCTCAACAGCAGCACCCAGCACTTTCGCCGATGACATGGGAACCGCATTGCTGGCTGCACAATCACGCGCCACCCTGGTAGATGGAATTCAAGATAGGCTCAATGGGAGTTTAACTAATGCGCAGTACTCTCCCGAGAGCCATTATTGGCGCAGTGTATAATATCCCAGTAGATGGGTGCACCAGGCCGGTAGAATGATTTCTCGTCGGGCGAGAGGGTCGGGGACTCGACGAAACTGCTGATGGCGTTGACCCGTTGTGGCGGACCAACGAGCAGTAAGCGCCAATGTTCAGTGCAAGGGAGGTTCTGCGTATTGCAGACTGATAAACAAAATAGGTGCATGCGATATTTGTAAATATCCAAACTACCCAGTAAAAATAGACGGTCGCCGAACCGAAAATAGCTTGAAAAAATGAAGGTTGTTCCATGGGTTTTGAGCCTCCGAAAAAAATTAATTAAGTAGTATAGCAACTTAGCGCTTAAAGTGTTTTCTGCCTCAGCGGCGAGATGGTCAGCGCCGACGTGGCCGCCTCGTCGTCAACCCCTCCTTTGTGCTGGCCGGAGGCTGTGATGGTGGGGCATGCCCTACGTGCTGGTGTATAAAGCGCGCCCTTCGCTAATTCGGGCATCGCGATGGAAATCGGGCGGTCGTGCCTGCCCGATTGCGTATGATTTTCTTTTTTTTGCCTGATCGGTACTGCCTCCTGGCAGGGTAAGCTGTTCATTCCACGAAAAGATTTAGCTCAACGATATCCTTACGCGAAGGATGAATGGGCGGCATGGGATTTGCTGGGCAATTCTCAGTGTCGATATGACCGTCATGGAGGTCGACATAGTATATTCATCATCCGCATTCAGAATCTTAAATAATTTCATAAATAAGGTGATCCAATGAGAAAGCTAAAACTGCTGGGAGCGATGCTGCTGACGGCGAGCGCGGGGTTCAGTATGCCCGCCTCCGCCGGCGACGGCAGCGTTACCTTAATCCATATGGGTGATCTACACGGCCATCTTGTTCCGCGCCCGAACGTGCGGAGCGATAACTCCGGTTATCCGGAGGGCGGGCTGGCGCACATGTACACCAAGATCGCCTCCATCCGCGCCGCGGCGGACAAGAAAAGAATTCCGACCCTGCTGTTCAACACCGGCGATACGATTCAGGGTTCCGCCGAGGCGTTGTTTACGCGCGGTCAGGCGCAGATCGATGTGCTGAACCTGTTCAAGATCGACGGCTACACCCCTGGCAACTGGGACTTTGTGTACGGCAAAGACCGCTTTGTCGAGGCGTTTGTGGGGAATCCGGCGCTCGGCGCCGCACCGTTGGCGCCGTGGAGTGCACTCGCCGCAAACCTTTACTACACCGGCACCACCGAAGTCGCGGGCGCCGTTTGTCCGAGCGCGTTGGGTCAGCGCATATTGCCGGCCTTCCGCATTGTCACGGCGGGTAAGGTGAAAATCGGCCTGCTGGGCATGACCACCGAGCGCGGCATCCCGGCGATCGGCCTCAAGGCCACCACCGGCATGACGTTCTCCAGTGGCGAGGCGGAGTTGCCGTGCTTCGTCAACCATCTGCGTAATGTCGAGGAAGTCGACCTGGTCGTCATGCTGTCGGAGCTGGAACTGGGCAAGACCATCCCGATGACCGAGACGACCCCCGGCGTGGACGTGGTGCTGAACGCGGACATGCATGAAGAGACCTCCAAGGCCATCGTCAATGCCGCCGGCACCCTCCTGGTGGAGGAAGGTCAGGACGGCACCGCCCTGGGCGAGCTCAGACTCAACGTCGTCGGCAAGAAGGTCGCGTCCTATACCTGGGTGCAGCACGTGATCAACACCCAGATCATGCCGGACAAG
>JANNJF010000308.1:0-2861 GCA_031405715.1 Gammaproteobacteria bacterium
GCTCGCTGACGTGGCGAAATGCAGTAGCAACGCCACGCCGATAAAGCCGCAGCGGTTGATGCGGGACATGTCGTGTCTGTTCCCCTTAAATACCCACTTCCTGGCCGACATCGGCAACAGTTTCGCCTGGGCCATCCACTATCTGCATCCGCATGACCGGCGGCGGTCGGGCCTGCGCCCGTCCACCGCCGGGACCTTCCAAACCACCATGGAGTTCGGTTCCATGGGCTGGGCGATCGGCGCCGCTATTGGTATTGCGCTGGCGGCACGCGAAGACCCGGTGGTGTGTATCACCGGCGACGGCAGTTTCCTGATGAACGGGCAGGAGATCACGGTCGCCGTGCAGGAGAAGTTGACGGTGATCTTCGTGGTACTCAACGATTCTGCCTTGGGCATGGTCAAACATGGCCAGCGCCTGGCCGGCGCGGAACCGATCGGCTTTGCCTTGCCTCCGGTGGATTTCGCCGCCATGGCGCGCGCCATGGGCGCGAGGGCGTTCACGATCCACTCACCCGACGATCTGGCGGGATTGGATATTCAGGACATCTGCCGCCATCCGGGACCGACCTTGCTCGATGTGTACATCGATCCGGAGGAGGTTCCACCCATGGGTTCGCGCGTCAAGGTGTTGGCGGGAAAAAAAGCCGGAGCCGGCGTCGAATCGGGGGTCGCATGAAGGATGGAGCTGAGCATATACGCACCCGTATCTGGAGCGAAGCCGCTGAGAGCGACAATCCGTTCGCGGCCGCGGCCTGTTATTGCAGCGGTTACGATGTCTACGGTGAACTCCTGGGCCGGGCAAGCTGGATCGAGTATTTGTACCTGCTGTTCGCACGTGAGCGGCCGGGCACACGGCAGGTGCAGTTGCTGGAAGGTCTGGCGGTGGCGCTGGCCAACCCCGGGCCGCGTGACCCGAGCGTGCACGCCGCCATGAGCGCTGGTGTCGGCGGCTCGACCCATGCCTCCTGCCTCATGGCGGCGCTGGCGGCCGGCGCCGGTCAGCTCGGCGGTGCACACGAGGTGGCAATCGCCATGGAGTACTGGCAGGTCTGCGGGCAGGACCCGGCCGCCTGGCGCGAGCGATTGCGCAATCCGCCGCGCGCTGAGCGCGCCGACATCTGGCAGCCAATGGAGCACCCGCCCGGTTTCGATCCCCACGGGGCGAGCTGCGCGACACCGGTGCGCCAGACGCTTGTGCACCTGGCGGCGTGCAGCCCGGGTGCGGCGCTGCCGTGGCTCGACGCGCAACGCGCTGCACTCGAAGACGCGGCCGGTTGCCCCCTGGCGATGTCCGGAGTGGCGGCAGCGGCGCTGATCGATCTCGGCTTCGGTCCCGCCTCCGGCGAGATGCTGGTCCTGATGTTGCGCCTGCCCGGCGCCGCCGCCCATGCCCTGGAGCAGGAAGAGTTCGGTTTCCGGCATTTCCCGTTTTTCGGGCGCGCCTTGACCCTGGTCGACGACCCCGGCCCGCGCGACGTGCAAGCGGCAACGGCCGAGGTGACCGCATGAACGGTCCCACGTCGTTGTTCGAAAGCGAAGACAACTGGCAGACGCGCATGGGTGCGGCCTTCGGTGGCGAGCGTGTGGTTTTCCGCGGTCAGGACTTGCATGTCGATCTCAAAGACCTGAGCTGGATGGAGCTGTATCTTTTCGGCATCACCGGCCGGCGTTTCACGCCGACGCAGATCAAGGTGCTCAACGCCATCTGGGTGTACACCAGTTACCCCGATCCGCGCATCTGGAACAATCGCGTGACGGCATTGGCGGGCACGACGCGCAGCACCGCTGCGCTCGGTATCGGTGCGGCCGTGGCCGTGTCGGAGGCAAGCATCTACGGACGGCGCCCGGACATCCGGGCGATCGATTTTCTCCAGCGTGCGAAGCAGCGGCTGGACTCTGGTGAGAAACTGATCGAAGTGATCGAGGAAGAGCTGCGACGCCATCGCGGCATCGCCGGGTACGGCCGACCGCTCACGCGCACCGACGAGCGCATTCCCCCTATGCAGGCCTTGCTGCGCGAGACCGGGATGGATGTGGGTCCCTATGTACGTTTGTGTGTTGATGTAGAGGGGGCGCTACTGGACGCCCGTCTCCGGATGCACATGAATATCGCGGCGCTGTACGCTGCCGTGGCGCTAGAGTTGGGTTTCACACCACGGCAGTATTACCTGTTCATGATTCCGAGCTTCCTTGCCGGGATGTTGCCTTGCTCGATCGAGGCCTCGGAAAAATCCGAAGGCACGTTTTTCCCGCTACGCTGCGATCGCCTGGCCTATGAGGGCCGGCCGCCGCGGCCCTGGGGCGAACGCGGCGACGGACGCACGGAAGAGTCTCCCCTATACCAGGGTTAACCAACATGGCCCATCCCGGAGCAAGGAGTTTTATATGCGACGCATTCTGAAATGTTTCTGCGCGGGTACGGCGTTGCTGGCCACCGCCGGTGCCATTGCCCAAACCGCGGAGGAAGCCGAGTTGGCCCAGGTGTATGGCGGCAATGACGTTGTCACTCTCGCCACCGGCAGCCGCCAGCCGTTGGCACGTGCTCCGGCGGCGACCACGGTTATTACCGCGCATGATATTGAGGCGCTCGGCGCTACAGACATCGATCAAATGTTGGAGACTGTGCCCGGGTTGCATGTGTCGTATTCGCCGGTCGCCTACAATCCGTTGTACATCATTCGCGGTATTAGCACCGCTACTAATAACCAGGTGTTGATGATGATCAATGGTGTCCCCATCACCGACATGTACGTCGGTGATCGTAGCCAGGGATGGGGTGGCATGCCGGCGCGCACCCCGAGTTCCGTGCCGTCGATATCGGCGGCGGTCTTGGTGACGATATTGATCACGCCCGCGAACGC
>JANNJF010000309.1:0-1971 GCA_031405715.1 Gammaproteobacteria bacterium
GCCGCTGGGGTGTGCCAGCAGGGTGAAGTGCGGGTGATCCATGGCGCGCAGTATGCGTTCGGTCTGTTTGGCGCGCGTCAGGTGGAACTGGCTGTGCACGGCGCCGATGACGAGATCGAGGCGTGCCAGCACCGGGTCCGGCAGATCGAGCTCGCCGTTTTCCAGAATGTCCACTTCGATACCCTTGAACAGGGTGATGCCCGACAGCTCCTCATTCAAGCGGTCGATGTCGTCTATTTGTTTCAGCAGACGCTGAGGATCAAGGCCGTGGGCCACAGTCAGGTGGCGCGAGTGTTCGGTGATGCCCAGATAGCTCAATCCGCGTGCTTGTGCGGCGTGCGCCATTTCCTTGAGGGTGTGGTGGCCGTCGGTGGCCTTGGTGTGGGCATGCAGATCGCCACGCAGGTCGCTGAGCTCCACCAGGCGCGGCAATTCGCCGGCACGCGCGGCTTCGATCTCGCCACGGTCTTCGCGCAGCTCTGGCGGTATGTAGGGCAGACCGACGGCGCGAAACACCGACTCTTCGGTCTCGCCGGCGATCGCTGTCTTTTCCGGGAACACACCGTACTCATTGATCTTCAGGCCGCGCTCCTGCCCGAGGCGGCGGATGGCGATGTTGTGCGCCTTGCTGCCGGTGAAATAATGCAGTGCCGCACCGTAGCTCGCGGGCTTCACTACCCGCACATCCACCTGCAGGCCTGAGCGCAGCATGACGGTGGAGCGGGTCGGACCGTGGGATAGGATTTGGGCCACTTCGTCATACGCCACAAAGCGCTGCATGACGGCACGACTGTCGTCGGCGGTTACCAGGATATCCAGGTCACCGACGGTTTCACGGCAGCGGCGAAAGCTGCCGGCGACCACCACTTGCTGTATGCCGGGAGTTTGCCGCAGATAATCGCTCAGGCTGTCGGCATACTGCGCCGCGACCGCCAGCTTGAAGCGCGTGCCGGCGGCGGCGTTTTTTTCCAGGGCATCCAGAATGCGCTGTTCGGTTTTTGTTCCGAAACCTGGCAGTTCACGCAGCCGCCCATCATGTGCCGCGCGTTGTAACTGCTCCGCGCTATGAATATCCAGCTCCTGGTAGAGCGTCTTGACCCGCTTGGGCCCGAGGCCAGGTATTTTCAATAGCTCTGTGAGGGCGGGGGGAATCTCCTGCTCGAGTTTTTTCAGCATCGAACAGCGGCCGGTGTCGACGATTTCCTGGATCTTGCCCGCCAGGTCTTTGCCGATGCCGGGCAGTTCGGTGAGGTCGGCGCCGTGGCGCAGCAGGGTGCGCACATCGCGCCCCAGTTCCTGCAGGGTGCGCGCGGCATTGCGGTAGGCGCGTATGCGAAACGGATTGGCGCCCTGGATCTCAAGCAGATCAGCGATCTCGGTGAAGATGGCGGCGATGTCGGCGTTGTGTATCGGCATGGTAATCCTCCTGGTCTGCCTGTGTCGCCGCCAGGCTGCCGCCGGGAAGTTGTTCTGCATCTCGACGATAATCAGTGCATCGCCCCGTTCCAGACGGTGTGACGGGTTGTCGGGCATGGCATTACCCCTTGATGCAGATGACCGGTGTGAGCTTCACCACCTTGCGCGCCAGCTGTGCCCGCTCGGCGGCATCGACCACGGCGCTTACGTCTTTGTACGCGCCCGGTGCCTCCTCGGCCACACCCCGGGACGTGGGACTGCGGATGAGAATGCCGCGGTGGGCGAGCTCGTCGATCACCTGGCGACCCTGCCATTGCTTATGGGCCGCATGGCGGCTCATGGCGCGCCCGGCGCCGTGGCAGGCGGAGCCGAACGCCTGGGTCATGCCCGCTTGGGTGCCGACAAGGATATAGGAGGCGGTGCCCATGCTGCCGCCGATGAGCACCGGCTGCCCGGTAGGGCGTAATGCCGCTGGAATGGAAAGATGTCCTGGTCCCAGGGCGCGGGTCGCGCCTTTGCGATGCACGAATAAACGCCGTGGCTTGCCCGCGACCG
>JANNJF010000310.1:0-6981 GCA_031405715.1 Gammaproteobacteria bacterium
GGCGAAGTGCAACTCGGCGCCGAAGATGCGGTCGAGCAGGATGTTGCCGGAGTCGTGGGCAGGCTGACCGGCCACTTCTTGCGGTTGCGCCAGTCGTCCGGGGTGATCTTGTAGCGCTTGTGGGGGATGTCGGCGCGCGCCTTGAAGCGCCGCAGTTGCTCCCCGGGCGAGATGGCGAGCCAGAACTTGCACACGACCGCGCCGGATTCCACGAGCTGCGACTCGAAGTCGTTGATCTCGTCCACTGACTCAAGATAGCGACCCGCGGTGATGGCCTTGCTGATAAAAGACAGTTGGCGTTCACCGGCCGGATCGATACCGACCAGCACGACCCCGGCAGACTCGCGTTCGCTCGAGATCACCGCCGGCACGCGCACGCGCGCGCTGGCAGCGGTGATCGGCGGCACCCGCTGTGCCTGGGTCAGGGCCGCCGATGGAACAAATCGATATTCAATCGCCGGGTCGTCACGATAACCGCTGGCGTGGACCTGTATGTGTCCGGTGAGATTGAGGATTTCCTTGTTGATGTGCTGCTCCATGGAGCCACGGATCAGCGCCGCCATGAATACCATGGACCAGATGCCAAGCATCAGCGCGAACAGTATCACCAGGGTGCGGCGCTGGTGGCGCCAGAGGTTGCGCCAGGCGATGGTGGTGAGCAGGGTCAGAGAGGAGCTCGCCATGGGTCAGACCGCGTGTATCGCCTGAACAACCTCGAGCCGGCGGATACGCAGTGCCGGAAACACCGCTACCAGCAGCACGCAGCACAGTATCACCGCCGGCCCGAGCAGTATGCTGGTGGCGCTCAACTTGGGATAGATCAGGCCCGGCAGACCGTACTGACCCATGAGCTCCTCGAGGCCGGGATAGGTAAATCCGTAAAATGAATAATACATCGCGACGGCCGATCCCAACACGATACCTATGGCGAGACCGATAAGGGTCAGCAGGGTGGTTTCGAGAAACACCGTCATGCCGATGCGCAAGGGTGTCGCCCCGAGGGCGAGCATGACGCCGAACTCACGGGTACGCTCCAATACCGTCATAAGAAAGGTATTCAGTATGCTGAAGGTGACAACAATAATAAGCGCCATGTAGCTGAACCAGCCGGTGGTCCAATCGGCCTGGATCAACTGCTTGAGACCGGGTATGAGTTTCTCCCAATCCAGTACCACGAGTGATTGCTGTGGCGGCAGCAGCTGCGTGACCGCCCGCTGTAACGACGGCAATTGTTTGATGTCGGGCGCGAGCAGTGCGATGGTGTGTGCATCCTGCCCCAGACCGAAAACCTGCTGAAAGGCGCCGAGGGGCATCTCGGCAAACTTACGGTCCAGCTCGGCCATGCCGCTCTCGAACAGACCGACCACCGGCAAGGCGGTCGCGGCAACTGAACCATCCATACCGGACCCGAGCAGAACCAGTTCATCGCCCACCTTGATGCTAAGGTTGCGCGCCAGGGCGGTGCCCAGCACCACCTCCTGCGCATCCAGGCCGGACAGATAACGTCCGCTTTTTATCAGGTGCGGCAGCGTGGAGACACGCGCCTCCTCGACCGGCTCTATGCCCACCACCTGCACGCCATAGCTGCGCGTACCGCTTGCGGCCAGGGCAAACCCCTGGGCGCGCACCGCCACGCCGACATGGGCCAGGGCCGGATCTGCTCGCAGCCGCCGGGCCAGGGCGCGCGCGTCCGGAATGGTTTTGCGTATCTGCGGTTTGTCGACATAACCTTCGCGCTGCACCTGCATATGCCCGGTGAAGATACGCAGGCTGCTGTCCACCATGAGATCGTAGGAACCCAGTTGCAGGGTGATCAGAAACACCATCAGCAGGGTGATGAAGGCGATGGCCGAGGCCGTCAGCCAGGTGCGACGTGGATTGCGCCAGAGATTGCGCCAGGCCAGTTGCAGCGTCACCACCATAGACGTTCTCCGTTATCCGTCGCGCGGATTGCGCAGGTTGGACAAGGTAAACATGGAAGCGGGCAGACTGACGCCGAAACGCGCCTCGCTTACAATCACATCCGTCCACTCGTCCGGCTTGTCCATGTTCTGCATGCGCTGCTGCGTCGCCACGACTTTTCCACCCATGGGTTTAAGCTCCAGTGTCTTGAGCTGCTTGACGAGCACACCTTGCTGGTCGTAGAAGGCGTGCTCCAGCAGCACATAGTCGTCGCGCACCGTGACGATTTCCTTGCCCCAGACCACGGGCGCCGTTTCCAGCGGGGTGGATTCGATGACATACACCGTGTGGTCGTCGCGGCGCATCGTCTGCAGCAGTTTGTGCGTGTATTGGGTGATGAGATCGTCCGCCTTGGCGAGATCGTTGTTGGAAAAGTCCGAACCCATCCAGTTCTGCGTCATCAGGCTCGAGGGTATCTTGATGACGCGGTTGATCTTCGGGTTATAGCTCCACATTTCTTTTTTGATGAGCAAGGTGCCATTGCCGGCGTCCTTGGCGGGCGCCGTCACCCGCACCAGCGATTCCTTCTCGCCGCGCGTCCAGATACGCATACCCACCGTACGCTCCCAATCCGGGCGATGGATGGTCATGTGTGCGACCGTATACGAGGATACATCGCGCCAGTAGTCGATGGCCGCCTTGACGATGGCCTTGGCGTCGTCGTCCGCGGCCTGCGCCGTCAGCGGGGCCAGCAGAATTAGCAGCGCCCACCAGCGTCTACTGCGCGTTGCTGAAAGAGCCATAATATTTCCGTAGCGGGGCATGGTTAGTTATTCGCTGTACTATAACGGCATCGGCGCGTAGTAAAAAGCAGCGCACACCGGTTTCTGGTAACTATTTGTCAGGATAACGCCGTTGCCGCTCAGTTATTTGATACACATCAGCCTGCAACTCATTATCGGCGTGTTACGGCACCGAAACGCCAAGGACACCTAGAGGGCCAGGAAAACTGGAATTTAATTCTCCTAATTTGGCGGCCTTGGCAATTCAGGGATTTCCTCGCAGGAGAAGGCAGCGACTTGTGAACAACCGGGGGTACGAAGATTACACGCGTTTCATTCCGCTTTTCATGGCGGTTCAAGCTGCGCGCGGAGAATAGCCTACAGGCTGTGCGCGACAGCCTGTAGCCGAAACGGCTGACTCAGAACGCCTGACCGGGCTTGGCGCCGACGGCCTTGAGGATTTTGGCGAGGGGGCAGAAACCGGTAAAGGCGGACTGGAACAGATTGACGCCAACGAAGGCGGTGAACCACAGCCAGTTGATGCTGTGCAGCTGGGACAGCACCAGGCTGATGAGAATAAACGCACCGGCAAATGCCAGCACTATGCGACCGATAGTCATAAAAACTCCTGCAATAAAACAGTTGGTTGGCTGGGGAGGGATCCGCGGTGGGAACGATGTCTGACCCGCAACCTCCCCACACGGGGCTTTATAAGGGCTTAGGGGGAAATTTTCAAGGGCGCTGGCGTGTCAGATATCAGTCATGCGCCGCGAGCCACGCCACGCCCAGTCGAATACCCACCAGTATGCAGGCCAAGGCCAGCATGGATTCGATGGAAGCCGTGGAGAGGCCGGTCAAACCCTGGCCGATGTTACAGCCGCCCGCCAGGGTGGCACCCACCCCCATCAGCGCCCCGCCGAAAAGGTGATAGCGCACACGTCCCGCTGGCGGCAAGGTCCAGCGAAACTCCCGGCTCACGAGACTGCTGACCCAGGCCCCGAGTAACATGCCGGCCACCAGCGCCATGCCAAAATCCCAAATCTGCAGACCACCCCCCAGCCACATCAGCGTGCGTGCCAAGGGGCCGGTAATGGCGACCGACGTCGGGCGCATAGGATTGAACTCATCCGACAATGCAGAACCGGTGAGCCACCAACCCGCCACGATGAGTGTACCCACGAGCATCCCGCCCACCACCGATGAGACATCACGCCCAACCCTGCCCAAAAATAGTATCAGTCCGAGACACGTCAACGCCAACACGAGTCCCAACACCCAGGGAGAAAGATGCGCCAGGGTGGCGAAGGACGCATCCCCCGCCGCCAACTGGAACGCGCTGGCCTGCGTCAACCCAACACGCAGCGGCATCAACAGGCCGTATTGGGTCAGGGCCGCGCCACCGGCGAGCACCAGCAGGGTAGCGATGGATCCCACATGCCCGCCCGCCGCCCGCACCAGGGAGCGCGCGGCACAACCACCCGCGAGCACCGAACCCACTCCGAACAATACACCGCCAGCGATCGCCCCCAGCCAATCGATCTGCGCCCCCCGATAAGCCGAAGCGGCCACGTCCACATAGCCCCCGGATTCCAGCCACTGCGTGCCCAACACGGCCAGCGCCGTGGCCGCCAGCCAGGCATGCATCTGGCGATAATCGCGCATCAATACAAAATTGCCCACCGCCGCCACCAGACACAAGCGCGAGCGCTGCAACACGACACCCAGTGCCGTACCCAGCAGCAGACCGCTGAAAAGTACCAGGTGATGGTGTTGTGTAAACATCAACACACCCACCGGAAATTATTGTTCACGACGGGCAGTGACAGCGACACTGCCGAGGGAGGCCTGATCAGGGATGACGGGGGCGGGGGTGCCGTGCGTGTAAATCATGGCGGGAGCGACGACTCAGCGGTCGTGCGGTTTCGTGAACTTGATGATGCGTGCGTTGCCGGAGGTTTTGGGTGCGGCATGGGAGCCACTCACGCTGGTGAACGAATTCAGGGAATCCCGCAGACCACCCTCCCCCAGAAACGCATCCCACATCATGCCGGAAATCCGCACGCAGGCGCCCATGGGTGTGCGTGCGCGGCGGCGTTCCATGTCAACGCGGAACTGCAGACCGCGCAGGCGCCGTTGCAGGTGATTGGGGGAATTCTGAATGAAATCTTCGATCAGACAGGAGCGGCGCTCCTCGAAGGCCGCGGGATCGGTCTGCGCCAGAGACGCCCATTCGTCAAAATTGCTGCACGGATTGGACCGGTTCATAACGTCGTGGCCTCACGCCTGGAGATGGCCCTACTTTATGCAAAAACAGCCGCCAGGGGAAGCCTTGCCCGATCAGGCGCCACCACAGGCGGAAACACGGCCCGGCCGTGGGCCGCCGCCGGTCGGCCCGCTGGCCCAAAGGGGTCACGCGCACCGCATCAGACCGGGGATAGGGCTAGGCACTCCAGCGGCGGCGAACAAAGGGAATCTGTTTCAACGCCGGGATCGAGACGACATACACCAGCACACCGAGGGCATCCGCACCCAGGTCGTACAGCGAGAAAGTGCGATCGGGAAGGAAATACTGGACGACCTCAATCAGCAGTCCGTAAGCCATCAAGGTGAGCACTTTGGACAGACCGAACTCTTTCCTGGGAAAGGAAAAGTCCTCCAGCATGGCCAGGGCATAAAACGCCATAAAGTGGGAGACCTTGTCGTTCAGGCTATCGACTCCGGGATAGTGCAACGGCGTCGTGGCGAGGTGCAGAATAAACAACAGCGCCGTCGCCAGCGCCGCACGGAACAACCACAGATTGGATCGAGGAAACGTCATGCACAGCCCCATTTGGTATAAATCTAAAGCACATCGGACCTGCATGCAGGAGCATGCGTTCCGGCAGGATAAAAATAGTTCCACTCACCGTCTGTCGAGCGCTGGTCGAATCGAAACCCGGCGCCATTCAACCTCCGATTAAAACGGCGGCCAGGACGGCAACATGTTCCGGTAAGGAAGATACACCACATTGACCAGCGCCAATCCGGTGAGGGTGAAGAGTGTAATCTGCATCCCCAACACCCGATGGCTGAATTTCTTTGCCAGCAGACCATGGGCATGTATCACCCGACCGCCGACCAGCGCCAGACCCAACCCGTGCATCAACCAGACAGGAGCACCATTATATTCGAGGGCGAACAACAGGATCAGGGCGATGGGGATGTATTGTGTCGCATTGGAGTGTGCGCCCAGGGCCGCTTGTAACTCGGCGTTTCCGCCATCACCAAACGCTACGCGGTGTTTCTGGCGACTCTTTAATGGCGTTCAGCGACAACCAGACGATCAGCAGGGTGGACACCGAGGCATATATAACGGCAACCTTAATCCAACCTCCTTGAGTTTTTATGCCGCGGTTTGTGCACGACGGTGGACAACCATGATCGCATGCCTCTCGGCGACGTCAAGCGTGGCACCCGGGGTTGGTCTGTGGAGGATTCCGATCGCGGGTTTCTCCCACGCGAAAGGCAGGCCACGAATTTCCGCCGGACACGGGCATAGGCCCGAGGCGGCTGGCAAAAGATCGTCTTCGAGCAGGTCGACTTGCGTTCGCCCCATGACGCGATTGAGTCCACCGCCATGGAGCAGGGCCAGGGTGGTCGCGGCAGGTCGTTTGGAGTGATCAGGGAGGCCCACCAACACCGGGATTTCCACCCCCCAAACGATCCATGGCGCAGGTGGGCCCCGGCCGAAACGCCGAGGTAGATAGGCGCCCAATCCCGTGCCCAGAACCGCGCAAAAGCGCGATTCATCAAGCCATTCACCACGTCAGGAACAAATCAGGAACAAATAGGCGCACAGGCAATCTCAGTTAAATACGGCTCTTAGGTAGGGCACTTCACATTAAATAGCGCAGTTTCACCTCCGCAGAGGTTTCGGCACGAAACATGCACCTTTTTGTTAACCGTTCGGAAAAACAGCCATGACACGACGTTGGCGAACCCAATATAGCGCTGTGCTGCTACTCGCGGCCCTCGGAAACCTGCCGGCCGCGCAGGCGGCCACCGTACCGGAGGCCAACCGGGCACAGCTGCTGGCGACCTATCACCTGCTTGAGCCACGACTGCGGTTCGGCACGGGCAACGCACCCCTCACGGTGGAAACCAGCACGCGCGACGGACTGCTGCTGGGCAACGCCTACGCGATCCTCGACTACCCCTACGGAAAAGTCACCGCGGTACTGCGTGATGCACGCAACTGGTGTGACATCGTGCCACTGCACATGAACGTGAAGGCCTGCACCACCCAAGCGCTGCATGC
>JANNJF010000311.1:0-2256 GCA_031405715.1 Gammaproteobacteria bacterium
GCCGAGATGGCAATCACCGTGCAGGCGCAGATGGCGCGGCTCGATCGCGGCAAAGGTCGCCTCGATGGAGCGCAACAGTTGCTCGGTGAGGCTGCGGTAGGCCGGCTGCAGATAACCGGGGATGAACTGATTCTCTAATAAGTAGGCCACCGACTCGTGGCCGTAGCTCGCGACCGTCAGGGTCGGGCGGTGTTGGAAGCGCGTGGCGCGGCCGACGCGGTGCAGCCGGCCCAGATAGCGGCCGAGCATGCGCCGCTCGTCGGCGGTATTGAGTTCCGGCGCACGCCCCGGTTGCCAGGGAAACAGGGTGTAGCGAAAGCCGGCGTGCTCGCACAGGGTCAGGCCGTCCGGCCGCACCAGGGGACAGACTGCGGGAATTTCCTGCTCGGCGAGTTCGAGGACAAAGGCGTGTTCTTCCAGGATAGCGGCGTCGTCCCAGCGCGCCGGGCGGTAGAACTTGGCCACCAGCGGGCCGTGTTCCTCCGTGTCCACGCGGTAGACACGGTTTTCGTAGCTGTTGAGGGCCAGCAGACCGCCGGTGCAACGCAGGCCGAAGCTCTCCACCGCATCCAGGATGCGGTCCGGGGTCAACGCCTCGTACGGATGGGTGGTATTCATAGGCACCGTCCGGTGGTAGGATTTTTCGTCGCGCGTCAATCCATGTTAGATTAGGCCACGCAAACGACTCTTCCGCGAAGGCTACCGCAGCATGGTTCAAAACACGAGCAAAACCACCAACCCCCTGCTGGATTTCAGCGGCCTGCCGCATTTCAACGACATCCGCCCGGAGCACGTGGAGCCGGCACTGGATGACGTGCTGGCGCGCAACCGTGCCGAGCGCGAGGCCCTGCTCGGCACGCTTGGCGACTATACATGGGGCAACTTCGTGCAACCCATCGAGAACATGGGCGAGCGCCTGAGTCGTCTGTGGTCACCGGTGTCGCACTTAAACGCCGTCATGAACAACGAGGCGCTGCGCACGGTGTATAACGACTGTCTGCCGAAACTCAGTGCCTACCACACCGAGTTCGGTCAGGACGAGCGCCTGTATCGCGCCTACAAGGCGATTGCCGCCGGCGCGGAATACCCGGCTTTAAGTCCGGCGCAGAAAAAGATTATCGACAACGATCTGCGCGACTTCCGTCTCGCCGGTGCCGAGCTCAACGACGCGGATAAAAAGCGTTATAAGGACATCCAGCAGGAGCTGTCCAGCCTCACCAGCAAGTTCGACGAAAACGTGCTCGACGCCACCAACGGCTGGCACCTCGCGGTCAGCGACGAACAGCGCCTCGCCGGCCTGCCGGAGAGTGCCGTGAGCGCCGCGCGCCAGGCGGCGGAAGAGAAAAACCAGCCCGGCTGGCTATTCACCCTGCACGGTCCGTCCTACCTCCCCCTCATGACCTATGCGGACGATCGCGAACTGCGCCGGCAGATGTACGAGGCCTATGTCACGCGCGCCAGCGAGCAGGGACCGAACGCCGGTCGCTGGGACAATGCCACTATCATTCAGCACCTGTTGCGCCTGCGGCGGGAGAAGGCGCGCCTGCTTGGCTACCGCGATTACGCCGAGCTGTCCCTGGTCACCAAGATGGCGCAAAGCACCGACGAGGTGCTGGGATTTCTGCGCGACCTGGCGGCGCGCTCCCACCCGGCGGCCCAGCGCGAGTTGCAGGAGCTGCGTGAATTCGCCGCGGAGCGCTTCGGCGCACGCGACCTCGAGTCCTGGGACATTCCTTACTATTCGGAAAAACTGCGGGAAGAGCGCTACGCCTTCTCGGACGAGGATCTGCGGCCGTACTTCCCGGCGGACCAGGCCATCCAAGGCATGTTCGAGGTGGTGGACCGGCTATACGGTCTTAAGATAACGCGCCTCGACAATGTCGAGACCTGGCACCCGGACGTACGCTTCTAC
The DNA here is from genome assembly GCA_031405715.1 of Gammaproteobacteria bacterium. GTDB lineage: Bacteria > Pseudomonadota > Gammaproteobacteria > Acidiferrobacterales > UBA6901 > JANNJF01. The sequence goes on from JANNJF010000311.1 coordinate 1,913, forward strand.
GAAATCCGTGACGCCGAACAGGAAATACGCGGGCGTTTTTATATGGACCTGCACCCGCGCCCCGGTAAACGCGGCGGCGCGTGGATGGACGATTGCATCGGCCGCAAGCGCATCGGCCGCGACATACAGATTCCCGTGGCGTATTTGATCTGCAACTTCACGCCACCGGTGGGCGATAAACCCGCCCTGTTCACGCACGACGAAGTCACTACCCTGTTCCACGAGTTTGGCCACGGCCTGCACCACATGCTGACGCGGGTGGATTACATCGGCGTCTCCGGCATCAATGGTGTCGCGTGGGATGCGGTGGAGCTGCCGAGCCAGTTCATGGAAAACTGGTGCTG
>JANNJF010000312.1:0-14679 GCA_031405715.1 Gammaproteobacteria bacterium
CCACGACGAAATGCCGGTCGTCCGGCCGGCTGTCGAGCAAATCGTAGCGCGGCTCCCACGCCTCCGCGGGCGTCGAAACGAGCGACACCTGCGGCAAGGCGGCACGTACGTCCTGTGTCAGTAACGCGGCGGCAGGCACCCACCGGGGTTTGACGGGATCATCCGCCGGTACTGACGTGCTATACGTGAGGGGTGTCTTCGCCAGCGAGGGACGGAAGCGGCCCGCGATGTGCTGAATATCGCCGGGATGCTCGGGGCAGATACAGGTGGACTCGGTGCGCAGCGTCGGCACCGTGCACAACTCAATGGAATCCAATGTTTTGCCATGATCCACCAACAGCACGTTGCCGCGCGCCACACTGATCTTCTCGAGATAGCGGCAGTCCGGCGCAGCGCCGATCGCGGATATGCACAGGGTGAAGGGCAGCACATCTTCCACCGCCCATTCGATTTCCAGGTAGGGTGTCGGCTGGCCCGTGCTGGTTTTTCTCACCGGGTCTTTCCCCGGCGTGACGCGCGTCAACCGCACTGCGTGCCGGCGGGCGGAATCGGCATCCGCCGGCAGGCCGGTGACAGGTCCGAGTATCTCTTCGAAAATCAAGACATCGCCAGGTTTGAGCTGCAATGCCCGCGGCCCGTCTCCCGGAGGTTCGCATGCCGTCGTGGTTGCTTTCTGTGTCTGTGCGTTTGTGCCGGCGTGCGACGCCTCACCCGCGACCCAGGCATCCAGCAGTACCGCCGAGGTGATGCCACGTTCGAGGCAGCATTGCGTCAAGCCCCAGGTGTAGAAATGGATCTCGTTGTGGGCGCGGTACAGTTGGATAGGAACGGAACGATCCGCCACCAGGGGTTCGAAGACTTCGTAAGACACTGGGGCAACGTCGCGCAAAGCCTCCCAGGTCAATAGCGACTGGCGCGCCGTCAGCGCATCGTTGAGGCCGGTGATAAATGCTATTTTTGCCGCATCCAACGCCAGATTGGCGCTGACTTCCAGACACACCCAGGCGCGCGCGTTGCAGCCCTCGTGCAGCAGGTAGTCGACCAGACGCACATGGCGTCGCACGGAGATGCGTTGGCGCGCGGTGTCGAGGTAGGCCTCGGTCGCCACCGCGTCCTGATAGTAGCTCAGGTGATCGCCGGTGTAGGCCAGTATCTCCACCAGGGCGATGCCCAGGTCGGGCACATGGCGCTCAGTCCACGCAGGCATGAGCAGGGCGAGGCGGTCGAGCATGAGTTGACGAAAACTGGCGTAGTCCTTGGCCAGGTAGTTGATCTCCGGCTCCGCCGGCACCGGCGGTTCACAGGCACAAGCGGGGGCGCAATCCAGATCGGATGGGCAATCGACCTTGAAGGAGAAATCCACATGGTCATAGCGCGCATCGATGTTCGCGACATCCACGAGCCTCAGGGTATACGTGGAAAAATCGCCATATCGGTCCAGCTGCACCACTAAATAGTCATCCTTTTCCGGATCGGGATCGATTATGGGATCGACATCGGTGATACGGATCGCCGTTACCCGTTGACCCCCCTCCAGCCGCAGATAGCGCTCGATGCCGGGCGTGTTCTTTCGCAGTTCCGGCGGCAGCTTGCCGAGAAAGTAGACGCGCAGCGTGAGCTGGTCGTTATCCACCTCAACATAGTCCAGACCGTTCCATCCTTGCATGCGGCGGACCGCATTGCGACGTTCGTCCTGCTGGCAACAAAGATTCATACGTCCTCCTGCTTAAACTGTCCGTGTAAACGTCGCCGTTTGTTCTTGATTGGTGCGGCGGATCAGGTATTGCATGTCTATGGTCAGCGCCGAATCCACCGCCCGCACCTCCAGGGCCTGCAACTCGATCACGTCGCCCAGCCAACGTTGAATCGCCGCCTGTAGGGTGAACTGCACGGTCGCCGCCAACTCCGGGCTATTGGGCGCAAAGATCATTTGCAGCAGACCGCTGCCGAAGTCCGGCCGGTTCACCCGCTCACCGGGACTGGTGAAGATCAGTTGCTCGATCATGTCGCGCACGTGGCCGCTTTCGTCCGTGGACGCAGTGCGGCCGCGGCTGTCGAAGTGCAAGGGAAAGTCGATGTTCATGATCGCCTCACAGCGCGGTGACCCGCGGTTGAAGTACAGTGATGAGCAACGGCGTCCCCGTGGGTACACACGTCGCCATGCTGCTTTGCACGAGCAACGGCTGCCCGTTGGACAGAACGCGCGTCGTGCCGGTGGTCCATTGGGCCGTGACACACGGCCCGTTGGCCGTGGGTGGCGGTGGCAAGGTACAGCCGGCGACCATATAGGGCGTCGTCATGAGCACCGTCGGCTGTCCGTTCACCGTCACCCGGGGATTGGGCGCCGTCGGTTGCGCCTGCCCGGCATGAGCACAAAGTACGGTTGCACCAACATGTAATAAGAATCCAGGCATGTCAGGTCACCACCAGTGCAGTCTTGTTGATCATGACGCTCGGCCCGATCATTTCGATGGAGGCGCCTTTTCCGTTATTGATGAAAATCCCGGCGTCATTGACCACGATCATTGCGCCGCTCGGGCTACGCAGCACGATTCCCCCGGTACCCGGCGGACTCGGCGCCGGGATGGGCGCTGTGACCGGTATGGGCGCGGCGTCACTGATCAACAACAGGTGTTGCAACGACGTTTGGAAAAGAATGTTTTGCCCTGGCGGAATGGGCGGCGTTAGCGCAGCGCTAGGCACCTCCGCCACCGCTCCCCAGAAACCACCGACCCAGATGGGGTAATCCGGATCGCCCTGCTCGAACTCCATCCACACCGCCGCTCCGATCTGCGGCACCATGTACACGCCCTCCTGCTTGCCGGCGATGGGCAGACAGGGCAGCGCCCAGGTCGTCGGCACCAGGCCTTGCACGTCCGGCACCATGGCCTGAATGCGTCCCCGCTGCTCCGGGTCGATGTTGTTGACCACCGTGCCGCGATACTTGCCGTAATAGCGATTGCTCTCTTGGTTTTTCATGCCGGTACCCGCGGAACCGTTGAAATGAGTCCGTTGCGGCTGAGTTCGAAACTTTGCTTGTACTCGCCGCGCTTAATGTTGTGCGTCACACTCTTGACGTAATACAGTCCGTCATACGCCGTGCCGGCGCCGCGCACGCCTACCAACTGGCGCGCCTTCAGAATACGGCCGTAGCGCAGCACATTCAGCTCCCCCCTGCCGGTGACCGCCTCCGCCCATTGTGACGCCTTGCCCAGGCCGATCATGATGCCCTGCAGCAGGGATCGCTTGGCGAGATCGTAACTCACCGGCGCCAGGCGCGTCGGTATCGGCGGAATCAGGCCCAGGGGCGGGTTGAGCGGCGTGACCGGCGGGATAGGCACCGTGATAATGGCCTTGGTCAGCGCTTCGTAGTGATAGACCGTGGGAATCGCATTCAGGTTGTTGTTAAAGGTAAAGGACAACGATTCGACGTTGGTGTGCGCGTCCATATTGATGTTGAGCGCCGGTTGCGGTATGCCGACCTTGATCTGCGGCCCCCAATACGCGATGTTCACGCCGGGCACGGGGCCCGGATCGATGTAAAACACATAACCCACCTGCTCGGCCAACTCTTTAATATAAGAAAGATCGGTGCCTTGCTGGTAGGGGATGCGCTCGACGGGGATCGGCACATCGATCAAGATACTGGGCACCACCAAGGGCACGATCCCCAGGACGGAATATTTCAAGATCAGCAACGCCACGCGGCCTTCCGCCGGCATGGCCGGGAAGGGAAAACCGCTGAAGTCGATCTTATCCATCAATACGGAAAGATCCTCACCCGTTACGGTGAGCGTGGCGTGGCCGGTATCTTTTGCCGGTTGAATTTGATGGTTGGTCACCACGCCGTCCATGATGACCGTCGGCGTTCCATTGAGGATCACCACAATGACGACCCGCAGGATACTGATCGAGGCACCACCGGTGAGCAGGAGCAGGGTGTGCAGCGGGGACTGCGTGCTCAAGGTAAACGACAGCTGAAACCCGCTCTGCCCCACGTCGTTGACCGTCACCGAGACGTCGGTCAAGGCCTCGATGACCATGCGCGGCGCGGGGATCGGCACCAGCGGGCCGATATAGAGCTGCAGGTTGACACCCTTAAGCATTGGGTATCCCCGGCATGCCTTCCGGCAGGGTGATGCGCAAGCGTCGGCCCGTTGTTTCCGTCAACTCTTCCGGTCGCATGGCATTGTTGGCATCACACACCCGCCAGAATTGTTCCGGGTCACCCAGGTGCAGTGCCGTGATGTTGTCCAGCCGTTCGCCCTCCGACACCGCATGTTCGCGCAGCAAGGCGAGACTTTCCGCCAGCGGCAGGAGGCGGCGCCGGATATAGATCGTCACGCCACCGCCGGCGCTTGGCAGCGTGGCGGTGTCGATGCCGTGATAACGACTGGTCGGTGGAAACAACGTGCCTTTCAATGCGGTCGGCTGCAGCAGGGCCTGCAGGGCCTGATGGGCGTCGCTCATGGAATACCTCCTATACCGAGAACCTTGAATGATCCGGATGCCGCGAGCTGTTTCATCAGCTCTTTTTGTTGCAGATAGGTTATGAACAGGCTGCCGCCCTTTTGCTCGAAGCCCAGATCATCGACACTCAAGACACGCATGCCGAGACTGACCTTGGCGCGGATGGGGTTGAGCGAGGTGTCGAAGGCCTCTTCGGTGACGCTCAAATCGGTAATGCGCACCGGCATAATGCGATTGGGGCCGAAGATAAACACCGTGAGCGGCGTCTGCGCTGGCACGATTTCCAACACGCCGGCGGACACCAGGGCGTTGGTCGACAGCAGGTGGGTGCTGGAGGGATAGACCGTCAGCTCCAACACCGCCAACGCCGGGTGCAGGCCGTGCTGCGCCGCCTGGCTGTCCCCCGCTTCGAGCTGATCGGTCAGGTCCATCTCCGCCTCCAGCTTAAACGTCTCCTCCGGTGGTCCTTTCAAACGCAAGGCGTCGATGTGATCGCCACTCTCCGCGTCCACACTTTTTATTTTCAGGCTGCGTGTCAGTGTGTCCGGGTTGTATTGCAGCGGGATGATGCGTAGGACCGCGCCGGTCTGCGCGTCCAGCAAGGCGAGACCGCCTTTGAGTAGTTTGGGGCTGATGGGCGCTGCGTTCATAAAATGGGCCGCCATGGCTTGCTGGTTATCCCGGCGTCATACGATGCATGACGCGATAAGGTCACAAAAACCCCGGTCATCCGCGTCCAAGTCCGCAGGACTCGCACTACTGGGTTATCTCTCTTTGTCATCATTGACTCCATCACCCATTGCACTTAACTGATTTTGTAGGGTGGGCATCGCCCACCTGCAGCCGCCGAGTGACGCCTCGTGTGGTAGGCAATGGACTGGTAACTGCTCCTACCTTTCCGGTACTCCCGCCATCCCTGGCGGTCGCCCACTCTAGCAACCGCCGGCGACCGGCAGGGCTCGGTGATGTCTTTACGTACGGCATCACCAGACTCAGACTCCATTGGCAACCGTTACACACAGGATTTACCATTCAGCTCCACCTCATTTAAAAATTCCTCTTATCTGCCGAACCAAATCACCCGGCTTGAATTTCAGCAGGTCCACCGTGAGCATGATGCGCACGTCCGGGATGGGTTCCGGCTTGTTGAACTCCGGTATGCTTTTCTTTACCTGGGTCAGCTGTCCCTGCGGGTCGAGAAAGGTTTGTGGCGGGCGCAATATGTCCTTATAGACACCGGCCGACAGCGACAGGCCCGGCACCAAACCAAGACTGGCGTCTCCGCCCAGGATGGACAGTCGCTCAGTGGATGGGTCATAACCCCACTGCATGTTGACACCCAACGTCATCTTAGGAAGCCCACGGCGTTCGGTGTGTAGATTAATCAGGTCATCCGCCTTAAAGCCCGTCTCGAACTTGAATAACCGTTTGTCCGGGCTGTCGCCGCTGGGCAATGTGTATTTGAAGTTGCTCAAGGGCATGTAGGGGATCAAGGTGAGCGGCGCGGCCAGGTTGAGACCTTCCAGCTGTTTACGACCACTCGGATCAGACAACAGACCGCCACCAGCCAAGCCCAAGGTTGCCGCGCCAAAACCGATGGTGGCGGCCTTCTCGCCGGTTTCCAGGCGATTCCACTCGTGCTTCAGTCTGTCCTTGAGCGGATCTATCAGGACCTTCTTCACCTTCGGGTTGTTGTCCTTCGCCTGCTCGACCACTTCCTTGAGACCGCCGACGATGACGTCGCCGGCATCTTTTTTCTCCTCCGGCTTGTCCTTGGTTTGGTCACCAGGTGTCTCGCGCTGCACCGCTAAACCGCGTTCGCTGGGCGTATGCCCAACCGACATCCCAGCCATGACCCGGTCAGCCGTGGTGTCCGCTTCCCGTTCATAGGCATCGCCGGGTTGGTTTATGGCCAAACCGCTGAGAGGTGTAATCTGGCTGTCTGCCATGTTCTGTTGCATGACATGTGTCAACTCGTGCGCCAACAAGCGGTCACCATGACGTGTTTGCGGCGCATAGTGACCTGCGCCGAAGACCACATGGCGTCCGACGGTGTACGCCAGGGCGTCTACCGCCAGCGCGGAGTGCGCTGCTTGGCTGTCAGTATGAATGCGCACATGACTGAAGTCCTGACCGAAGCGTGGTTCCATGGATGCGCGGGTCACCGCGTCTAATGGCTGCCCAGGTAGCTTGATCGCCTCATGCACACTGGACGGGACGGCTGCCGACGCACGTGGGCCGCCCGATTTGCGCCGCAGGATTCCAGGTGACGCTGACAGCAGTGCAGCGTTCCGGGTCAAGGCGGTATCTGATAAATATCGTTCCCTAATCATTGTCTCCTCAATACATATGGGTTATCACTGCGGCCGGCGACATACGGTTTAGTCGCACTCCGTGCCATTAGTAACTCCGATACCATAGAACTTCGTTTTTTACTGTTTTATCCTGCGTCATTTTTCGCGCTCTTGTTGCGGTGGCGTGTACGGCGGTATAGCGATCCGCACGGGTGGGCTCACCGTCGTTCTCTGCCAACGCAACACAGGGCCCTCGACCCCCTCCCCGACCTTCGGGGGCTTCGGTTTCGCCGTCGAGGCAAAACCGATTCGTACCGCAACCTCATACTCGCCGGGTGGCAACACGACCTCGCGCACCTCATTCCAGATATCGCTGAGACGACAGGGCCAGGCAACCTTCACTTGCTGTCTAAGGCTCTCACCTGGCGGGATATTGACGACTATTGGATCGAAGTAACCAAACACCTGCACACCCGGTTGCATTTTTCCCCGCGCATACGACAACTCTATGTGTGCGTTTTCACGTTTAAGCACCAGGCTCTCATCGACCACCAACCAGACTGCCGTCTGTTGCATATTGCGCACCTCATACTCCAGCTGCCATGCGGGCGGGCTTGCCTGCACTATCACGTTCACTATCGACACCAACACCGTCCCACCTATTGTCATGCTCGGCATGCGGCAGTCCCTCAGGGAATCTTGTCGCTGATCTTGTATTTCTTGCCATAGGTCTTCATCCGCCAGGCCTCACAGGTCTTCATGTACGAGGACCATTGCACCGGTCCGGGCCCGGCCTTGTCCTGCCAGAAGGACTCGCCGCAAAATGGATCCTTGAAACTGCCACGGGCCTCGATGCCGTGCTCCTTCCGCAGCTCGTTCTCGCGGCCCACCGTTTCCTGGTGGCCGCCCTTGCCGCGTGTCGCGTTATTGTCTGGGAGACCCTGCTCGGCGAGCCAGGCATGTCCGCAGAATTCGTGGCCGAGCACCAGCCAGGGGTCTATGGTCATCGCTTTCCCGCTGACACTGGCCGCACCCCACAGCTTAGAGCTGTTGGGCGATGGGGTCGTGACCACCCTACCCGATGTGTGCGGCCAGTCTTTGTCGTCAACGACAATCGTATAGTCGTTGGCAGAGCCGACCATGTCGCAGATGCAACCACACCCGGTAGGCTCTTTTGAAACAGAAGCAGGAACAGGTCCGGCAGGGAGCACCTCATGCCCGATCTGAAAACCAGGTTGTGTACAAAAACTTGCATCCATTTTCACGTCTCCGGTGCTACCATCGACGGCTACGCTTCCTCCAGAGCAAAGTGTCTGAAGGTAGCCTTCCACGGTCTGTGCGTTTGTCTGCACTAATCCCTTGCCGGTAGGATTGGCAATGAGATCTTTGGGATTGTCGACATTCACCTTGCGATGCAGGGCGCGGCCAGGTTGTGCCGATACCATGGCTCCAGACTCGCCCTTCATGATACGGTCCGCAGCACGGTCCGCTTCCAGCTCGGCGGGACCGTGCTCACTGTCGGCGTAGGAAAGCGGCGTGTGTGGCGCGCTGTCGTGGCGCTGCTGTACCACGTGTGCCAGTTCATGGGCGATTAACCCTCTGCCTTGGCGACTACCAGAAGCGGCATGATGACTGCCGAACACGATATCGCGCCCAACAGTGTAAGCCAGTGCATTGACCGAGCGGGCGGACGCAACAGCCTTCTCATCCGTATGTACCCGTACTTGACTGAAGTTGTGCCCGAAACGAGGCTCCATAAACTCACGTGTGGCTACATCCAGGGGTTGACCCGGTGAGTTCAGCACTTCATGCACGATGGGCGGAACAGCCGTCACGCCGGCGCCGGCGCGTGATTTGCGTTGCATTTCGCCCCGCTTCTTCGCACACCCCTCACATTCCCCGCCGGCGGCCATGTGATTACCGCAGGCGCACTTGCGCTGCAGGACGCCATGCACCGGAGTGAGCCATTCGGATGCGGGCTGTGTGAATTTTGCGGCGGACTTGTTCATTGTCCGATCTCCCGACACGTTGTACCGGCCGTCTCTCTTCTGCGCAGCGTCCTGACGGATGAGACCATCCCATCTACACTGGATAAGCAAGCGATCCCAACACGGCGAGTAATGCCGCGGAAGTACTCCACGTTTTTCTGATGATGATTTATTTTAATTCTTACCATAACTCACTCCGACCCATTTCCCTTCGCACATGCTGCAGCACCGCACCCGCAGCGGACTGCGGGGGCACAACGGGAGACTGGAAGATGGCACGGTCACTCATGGCGGTCTCCCCGGTCGCCGCTTTCGCGATCGACCCATGCCTGCAAAGGCGTCGCCGAAAAGGCGATACGGCTGTCGCGGTCGCGCCCGATCTCAATTCGAACGGGACTGTCGTGGGCATCCAGCCACCAGAACACCAGCGGCAGTTCCGCTGCGCCGCCGATGTAGACCGGCCCGTGCAATTGCGCTCGCAGCGGCGCCGGCACGGCCTCAGACCAGTCTGCGGTCGGCCCAAGCAGCCCCCGGTGGCGACGATCGGCGTCGAGCAGGAACGCGCTGACAGCGGCGGCGACAGAGACGTCCGGCAGACGGCCCGTGGTCTCGTGCCAGCGGCGCAACAGACGATCGATGGCGTCGAGCGGACGGCTGTCGATGTCGCCGTCGAGGCATACGCCGGTTAGTGCCCGTTCGCCGCTACGGTCGACCCAGCGTGCGCGAAACAACCTCGCCCCAGGCGGGGTCTCGAGCGCGGCCCACACGATATCGACATCGTCTTCACGCGGCGCGCCGCCGAGTTCACGCGCACGCGTGGCGGCGTGACGTCGGATGTTCGCATCAAGGGCGGTGGAATGGTGCATGTGGTCGGCGTCCTGTTTTTGTCGGTCGGGTAAACTCATCGCGTGGGCGCTCGGGTATCGACGGAGTTGTCGAAATAGATCTTGGTGTTCGGGTCCACCTTGTTCAGCTTATCCCCCTTCACCTTGTTTCCCTGGTCGTAATACGCGGCGTAACACTCCGCGAACCATTCACCGGCATCACGGAATTGATACTTCGCGACCATGCGGCTGCGCGCCTCGTGCCGGTAACGCACCCAGGTCGGGGTGTAACTCTCCTGGTAGACGTGATTGCCGAGATGCTCGCCGCCGACTTCGGCCAAGAACCACGGGCTGTTCAATCCGATCGGGATCGTCTTCAGGGCCTTGTCGTCGAGCACGTCCGACCTGGTTCCGGCGGGCAGCGCCGCAAACCATGGCCTGGCGCGGATCGTCGCGGCCAGCGCCGCAGCACTGCGGTTGCCCATCGCCGTCGCAATGTCGCTGATCACGTCCGTACGCTGCGCGGCGGCGAGCTTGGTCTTGATGCCACCATTCGAATCGTCGACCATGTCGGTCGCACAAGTCACGTGGTCCGGATATTCCTTCCAACCACCGCGTTCATGTTTCGCGGGTTCAGGGCCCCTGCTCCAGCCCATTTCGTTATCGACCGCGTGCCCGGTTTCGTGGATCATGCTCGGGGCAATGTCGCCCTGTTGCTTGATATTCGAAGCGAGTTCCTGCCTGCCCGGGTTGTAGACGCCGGCGGTGATGACCGTGGTGTCATCGGCAAGCTTCCTCTCCGGCTGGCTGAATTGGCCGAACCGCCGCAGAACCGTGTTGCGGGCGACGTGCGCGTCGGGCAAGTGGTCGAGCGCAAGGTAGGTGTCGCGCAGCTTCGCGCCACTCCAGGCCACCGCAGTACGACCGGGGATGGTCGTCGGGCCGACGGTCACGTCGTAGCGCAGTTCCGTCGCCAGCTGCAGGATGTCGATCGGGCTGGTCGGTGCCTCCTCAACGATGGTGCGCATTATAGATCGCTGCGGCAACGTCAGGCGGCCGCGGGTCAGGGTGCGCATCCACGGAACGATGTGCAGCGTGTAGTAGCCGATCGACGCGTTGGACAGCAAACGTCCGAGCTTACCGGCCTTATTCAGGCCGATAAGAAAATTCTCGCGCTCCGCTGCGGGCAGGTTGGCGTACAGATTGAACACGCGCGCGACTTCGGCGTCGGTCACCGCCCAGTCGAATAGACCGTAACTCAGCTGATCGGTCGCGTAGTCCATCGTGCCCGCGCTGCCCAGCGCCACTACCAGTTGCTGGTAGACTTCGCCGCTCTTCGCGGCATCCGGGAGGTTGTCGAGCAGGCGGCTAACGTATTTCGTTCCCAGGCGGGACAGCGCTGCGGGCAGATCGGCCTGCGGGATGGTGCTGAGCATCGCCAGCGCATCGATCGCTTCGGCGTCGGTGATCGCCCAGTCGAACAGACCATAGGATAATTTTTCGCGCACGTCGTCGATCGTGTCGCGCTGCACGACCGGCGCTCCTATGGCGCGCTGCTGCACCACATGTGTCAATTCATGCGTGAGCAGCCGTCTGCCATCTGTCGTGTGGGGGCGGAATTGTCCAAGACCGAACACGAGCTTCTCGCCGACTGTAAATGCATGCGCGTTGACGGCGCGCGCCGCCCGTGCGGCGCTGGCATCGTCATATACCCGCACCTGCGAAAAGTCGTGGCCAAAGCGCTGCCCCATATCGTGCCGTAACACCGCGTCCAGCGGCCTGCCCGGGCTGGCAAGCACACGGTCTATGCTGGCAGGTGCCGTGCCTGTCTGCCCGGTCGTTTGCCCTGTGTAGCGTTGAATGCGTGGTGCCACACCCTTGACTACTGTATGAATCGGGTCTGCCATCACCTGATCCGCAACCCGATCCGCTTCCTGTTCCAACGGATCGTTGCTCGCGCCGATGGTGAGCTTGCGCTGCAAGCGGTTCTTCTTCCCGCATCCCGCGCACTCCCCACCCGCCAGCGTGTGATTGCCGCAGTCGCACTTGCGCTGCAGGATGCCTGACATCGGCGCCGGCGATTTGGCTGCAGGCTGTGCAGTTTGCGTGGTGGACCTACTCATCTCCCTATCCCTCCATACACCGCACCGGCAATCTGTCGCCCAAGTTCTGTTGGACCGTGGCCGCTGCCCAGCTGTATCGCGGGACTGGTGACAAGAGGCTGGGCACCGCCAGCCGTCAGCTGGGGAGCCACGCCACCTTCTGTGAGCAAACGGCAGAGCTCACTTTGCACACTGGCGTGCAGCAAGTGACGTTGGTTTGGGCCAATGTCCACGCCGTCCAGGATCAGGCGTTCGATATGCAGATTGATATTCACGGCGCCCGCCTCACCGCTTCCATCACACGGAACTCGGTCTCGTTGATGGGTTTGTCCAGTTTGCGGAATTCACTGCGCGCCGCCTCCAGCATGATCGGCATGCTGATCGGTATCTCGGACTTCGCAGCGAGAAACGCCGCGTTGAGGGCGATGCTGTGGATGTTGCCGCCGGTGATATTGAGCCGGGCAAGGCGTTCGTAGTCCAAGGCCTCTTTGGGGGTTTGCGGCGGCAAGGCCTTCTCCCAAATGAGTTTGCGCTCCTTCACGCCGGGGAACTGGAAATTCACGATGAAGCGCAGGCGCCGCATGAAGGCAGTATCGAGGGCGCTCTTCATATTAGTGGCAAGAATGGCCAGACCGCTGAAGGCCTCCATGCGCTGCAGGAGATAATTGATTTCGATATTGGCGTAACGGTCGTGGCTGTCCTTGACCTCGCTGCGCTTGCCGAACAGGGCGTCGGCCTCGTCGAAGAACAGGATGGCACCACCGCGCTCCGCGGCGTCGAACAGCTTGCGCAGGTTTTTTTCCGTCTCGCCGATGTATTTGCTCACCACCGCGGACAGGTCGATGCGGTAGAGATTCAGGCGCAGGTCGTTGGCGATCACCTCGGCGGCCATAGTCTTGCCGGTGCCGCTCTCGCCGCTGAACAATGCGCTGATACCCATGCCGCGGTTCATTTTTCGTGCAAAGCCCCAGTCCTCATACACCTTGTGTCGCTCACGTACCTGGGCGGCGATCTGGCGCAACAGAGCCGTCGACTCGTCCGGTAACACCAGGTCCTCCCAGGTGGCCTTGGGGTCCAGGCGCTGTGCCAGCTGATCGAGGCGTGGTCGCGTGAGGTCGCGACAGGTGTCCCACGCCCGGTCACCCACGGCTGTACCCTGGACAGCGGTTTGCAATGCCAGGCCGGCGACCGAGCGTATGTCATGCAGATTGAAATTAAACTGCCCCGCCAGGCGTTGCGCTATCTCGTCTGCCTCCGACTCAGGCACATGCGGTCTTAACAGGCCAAGCCATGCGTCACGTTGTTCATTTGCCGTTGGCCTGTTCACATCCAGCGGAAAATTGGCGCTGGTCAGCTGTAAGGGTGTCTCACGCACGGCGATAAATACCAATCCCAGGCCATGGGCCAGCAACCGTGACAAGGCCCGGGAAGCATCACCCTGACTGCCATCTATATTTACTGCATCAATGTAGAGTGCCACCGGCAGCAGCATGCTTTCGCGCTCCCACAGGCGCGCCAATGTTTCGATCTCACTGGGTTGCGAAGGCAGTGCATCGACAGCGATTCGATACAAATGCCGGTTCAGTGTTACGCAGGCGTGTTGCGCAACGGCCAGCTTGCTGTCGCCGTCGACTCCCACCATCTGCACCACAGGCAGAAAGGGATCCACATTGGTTTGTTGCAATCGTTGCAGCAGGACATCCACAACCCGCTGCTGGGAATCCGCCAATGGCGCCCCATCCGTCTGTACCGCCGGTGTGATTAGCGTGCTCAACCGGTCGTCTAGTACATTCAACCCTTTGATGAAGTTGACGATGCGCTCGTCCGCCCGCAGCGCACTGGCGGTAAGGGGGGTGGCGCCGGGCTGATTAATTTCCAGCAGACGCGCGTAGCGTAGGGGTCGTTGCGTCGACAAGGAATCCCACGCTGGATTGTCGAACATCACCAGGGCAAGTCCGAAGGTCGGGTAGGTCTGGTGGGCATTGCCTTGTGCCTGCACACACAGACTGCTGAGTCCCGGGTCCAGCTCCATCGCCGCGCACAACAACAAGGTGTCCCGCTCGAAGTCCGATAGACCCCATTGGCACGCCAGCAGTATCAGCGCCGGCGCAGGGTCGACCTGCGCAAGAGTCTCCCGTTCCTGTTCGGCTTGCAGCAGTTGTTCGGCGAGCGGTAGCTGTTTATTTTCGAGGAGTTTCGGTGCACTGGTCGCTGACACCATTTTGTCACCAAACCAGCGCTGAAATATACCCGTTGTGCTGTCCGTCACCGTCGTTCCCGACTCTGCCCCGGGATACCCCTGGGACGTGCCTGCCCGCACCTCAGTCACCCGTTGCAGCAGACGCAGGCGCAGCCACTGCAGCGATGCCGAAAGATAACGATTGTTGTCATCGAGCCAGGTTTCCGTGGTCATGTCACTTTCACCTTCTGTTGGTCATCGAATTCGAATCGTGGTGGTGAGCCGGTGATCTTCACCGGCAGGCTGTCGATGCCATCCACCCGCAGTCGCACAAGGTAATCACCTTGCCCTACGCCCGGTATGGTAAAGGCGAGTGTGGTCGGCTGGGTTGCGTCGCCCGGCGTGGTAATCAGCGTCGGGGCAACCTGGCTGGTACCAAAGATGAGGCTGGTCTGCGTCTGCTGCTCCGGGCGCAGTCTGGGTATGCACGTGATGGTCAGATTAATGTCTCCGGGCACGGCGTTCAGCGGGTTTACTGTGATGAGCGGCGCCAGCGCGACCGGCACACTGTTGGTGGTCCACGCCGGCAGATTGGGGCGCGTCACCTTCAGGGACATGTTGTAAAAGCCCACCGCCCATTCATGCATGGCATTGGCATCGTCGGCAATGGCAGGTACATGCAGGGTCAGACGTGTTGGCGAGGTCACCGGCGTGGACATGACTTCCCGCACAATATTCAGTTTTGTGTTCTCGAACACCGCCGTCATAGCGGCATCACCACTGAAGTTGTTGCCGTTAAGGAACAAATCATCGCCCAGGCGC
>JANNJF010000313.1:0-8163 GCA_031405715.1 Gammaproteobacteria bacterium
GCCGCGTGGGCACGAAACGTTCTCCCGGCGACACTTAAGAGCAATGGTATCGAACTGCACGCCATCCAGCAGCTCGCAGCGTCCCTCGAGGACGTCTTCGTTTTCCAGGGGCGCGCCGCCGGCGCCGCGCCGGTGGATTGATGCATGCAGAATTTCCGCTTCAGCCGATTATGGGCCATGGCACGCAAAGAGGCGATCCAGCTGAAGCGCGACAAACGCAGCCTGATACTGGCGTTTCTGCTGCCGGTGGCGCTGCTCATGCTTTTCGGTTATGCCATCAGCTGGGACGTGCGCGACATCCGCACCGCGGTGCTCAACCAGGACAACTCGGCGCGCTCGCGCGAACTGCTCGAGGCCTTTCGTGCCTCGGGCTACTTCCGCCTCCAGCGGCACCTGTCGCGTACGCAGGAAATCGCACCGCTCCTGAATGGAGTCGGCACGCAATTGGTGCTGGTGATCCCGCCGGATTTCAGCGCCCACCTGAATGCCGGTCGCCCGGCGGAGGTGCAGGCCATCGTCGACGGGTCGGACGCCAATACAGCCACCATCATCCTGGCTTACACCCGCGCCATCGTACTGTCCTATTCGCTCAACGTGCAACTGCAGGGCGCAGCGATGAATCTGCCGGTGCGGGTGGCAAGCCGTGTGTGGTACAACGAGGAGCTGCTGTCACGCAACATGATCGTGCCGGGCCTGGTGGCCGTGATCATGATGATCGTAGCGGCCATGCTGACATCACTGACCATCGCGCGCGAGTGGGAACGCGGCACCATGGAGCAACTGGCGGCAACGCCGGTGTCGCGCAGCGAGATCGTGCTGGGAAAACTCCTGCCGTACCTGGCCATCGGTCTGGCGGACGTGGCGGTCAGTTCGCTGCTGGGGGTATGGGTATTCGATGTGCCGTTCCGTGGCAACACGGCGTTGTTCATGCTGCTGTCGACTTACTTTCTCATCGGCGCCCTCGGCCTCGGCGTCGTTATTTCGGCGCTGGCACGTTCCCAACTCCTGGCGACGCAGATCGCCATGATCGTTACCTTTCTGCCGGCCTATTTGCTCTCGGGTTTCATGTATTCCATTTCGGTGATGCCGCTGCCGCTGCAGACCTTGACTTATCTCATTCCGGCGCGCTATTTCATTGTGGTCACACGCGGTATTTTTCTCAAGGGCGTTGGGCCGGAGGCCCTCTGGGTCCAAGCTATCCTTATGCTCGTATTCGCGCTACTCGGTCTCGGTTTCGCCATCCGGGTGTTCCGCAAGGCGTTGCGCTGATGTGGAAAAATAGCGTGCAACGCATACGCGAGATGGTGCGCAAAGAATTTCTCCAGCTATTCCGTGATCCGCGCATGTGGCGCATCATTTTTATCGCGCCCTTGATACAACTGGTGATCTTCGGTTACGCCGTTTCCACGGACATCAAACTGATCAGCACCTTCGTCGTGGACAACAGCCGTACCCAGGAATCGCGCGATCTGTTGGATGCCCTGACCGCCTCCGGCTATTTCAAGGTGAGCGGACGGTCACAACGCCCGGCGGACGTAGTGCGCGCCCTCGACCACGAAGACGCCTTGGTTGGGCTGGTCATACCCGTGGGCTTCGCCGAGCAACTGCACAGCGGTAATGGTGCCATCGTTCAGCTTCTACTCGACGGCTCACAGTCCAATTCCGCCACCGTGGCCCAGGGGTATGCCGAACGCATCGTGCAGGATTTCGGCCAGCGCTATGCCCGCGGTGCGACCCTGGCCGTCGACTTGCGCGAGCGCGCCTGGTTCAATCCCAACCTGGCCAGTCGTAACTACAACGTCCCGGCGGTGGCGGGCGCCATCATCTTCCTTGTCTGCCTGCTGCTGACGTCGCTGGCCATCGTGCGCGAGCGCGAGATCGGCACCCTCGAACAGCTCATGGTCAGCCCCCTGTCGGCCGTGGAACTCATCGCCGGCAAGACCATCCCGTTTGCCATTATCGGTCTGTTTGACGTGCTGGTTGTCACCGTCGCGGCCCTGTTCTGGTTCCAGGTCCCGTTGGCCGGTAGTTTTCCGCTGCTGCTGTTCGCCAGTCTGCTGTTCATCCTCTCTAGCCTCGGCATCGGTCTATTGATCTCGACGGTCTCCAAGACACAGCAAGAGGCCTTCATGACCAGTTTTCTCGTGTTTATGCCGACCATACTGCTGTCCGGTCTGATGTTCCCGATCAGCAGCATGCCGGCGTTATTCCAGTGGCTGACGCTGATCAACCCCATGCGCCATTACCTGGACATCGTGCGCGGTATTTTTCTTAAGGGTGCCGGGATCGCGCCGCTCTGGCCGCAGTATCTGACGCTTGCGGTCATCGGTAGCGTTGTGCTGATCTTCGCCGCCAGCCGCTTCCGCAAGCAGGTGGGGTAGGAGATTGATCGGGTTCATACAAATCTGGCGATGTGTATGCGTGAACGGTTGCAGAGTGCACCCACAATAGCTACATACCGCGGCCGGAGTACCGAGTACCTTAGCGTATGTATGGCTGTCGCGGGGTTCAAAATGTTGTGATCTAACCCTGAGAACAAAGGCCGCGTTCACTCGCGGCCTTTGATTTGGTCAACGCTATTTGACAAGCACCTGCTGGTGCGTATCGCTAAACAGGTTGCAAAGAAATCTTTTGCACAATCCGTTGGATTCTTGTGACAAATCGCACAGAAACGATAATGCTTAACGCGTAGAGTCTTCTCCGTACCTCACTTCATCCTGCTATTTTCATCCCCTCCTGGAATGACCAGGGAAGGGGAGAATTGCGCACCATTTACCAAATGGATCAGTCACACTCACCCCTCTATGGAGAACAACATGCACAAAGCAACCATCAAGGCCATCCTGTTCGTCGCCGGGCTCACCGCGTGCGGTCTTGCCACGGCCGGCGGGCGCGCAATCCCTGGGCCTCAGCCGCCATTGATTGTGAAAGCAACGGTGGACGCGAAGGAAAACGTTCTCATCATCACCGGGCACAACTTCGGTGTGACACCGCCCATCGTTACGCTGGCCGGCCATGCGTTGGAGGTGAAGTTGTCTTCGGAGCACGAGGTCGTGGCCAGTCTGCCGCGCGAACTTACTGCCGCCACCTACGGAATTACCATCACCACCAGTGGCCCAAATCGAGCCAGCTCAAACCTCTTTAGTGTCGCGTTGCCATCTGCCGCCAGGGCGACGATGCGCTAGCAAGCGATAGCTGAGAATAGGTAAGCGGTCTAGCGTGGCGCTACACCAGCTAATCGTGCCGCCAATCAATTGAACCTAAATAATTCCAGCAGTGTAACCGATTGTCCGAAATAAACTATTTCAGACAGTACGATGCTATAATTATTGATTGTCAGTCATTTATCTATTACACTGTAGCGATAGATTTATTCACTAGGCAGGTTTCCATGCAAACCATGAACATCGATCAGCTACGCGCGACGGCCGAGGCCGGGGGTGTTACAGGCGCGACATTGAAGGCCGACGGCTCGGTCTTCTTTTTATCCATCGAAACGCGCAACGGCGGTAGCGCGGTGGTCGTCACGTCCAGGGGCCGTGACGGCCACCCGCCGCAGCCGCGCAAATTTATCGATCCGCGGAAGGCGATGCTGCTGTTGCGCGAGCTCGGTATTCAACAGTTACAGATAGACGGGTCGGAATGGCGACCCGATGAGGGCCGTCTAGACCGTAGCCGACCAGATCGCGCCGATGCAATGAAAGCCACGCACAGCGCGCGGGCCCATGACCAATGGTTTCGTTCGCATGTCGAGGCAGGCATCCTTGAAGCCGATGACCCGCATACCCAGTGGGTGGCGCACGACGACGCTAAGGCGAGCTGGGCCGTCAAGCGGGACACGTTGAGCAAGAAGGCTAACGGCAAGGAAAAGGCTACTTGAGAGTTGTATGGCTGCCTATGGCGATAGTGAATCGCGATGACCAACTCGATCACATTGCACAGGACAACTCACAAGCGGCCATCGAGCAGGGCGATAGAATCATGGACCAGGTGGACAACTTAATTGACCACCCTGAAATTGGACGCATAGGGCGTGTGCCAGGCACGCGCGAACTGGTTATTAACGGCACACCCTTCATCATGGTCTACCGTTACAAGCCGCAGGCACAGCGGGCCGAATTGATTCGGCTGCTCCACGGTTCGCAGCAGTGGCCGCCACTATGAAGGTAAATAAATAATCCGTCACCACAATGCTGTAACAGTTTGACTTCGCATAATGTATATTATGTTAAATAATTAGAAGAAAACGATCACCGCAACTTCATCGCCTCCGCGCTCAACATGATCACCTCGATTTCCTCGGTGATTTCCTCTTGGCGCAACCTACTCTTCTTCGATGAGAGTTCCATGGAATCTTTCTCGATACGATGGATGGCGTTGTCCATGTGTTGCAGGCGCAGGGTATTTTCCGCCATCAGCGAAGAATAGAACAGTTCATGCAGGGCGGCGAACAGATAATGATCCACCAGTTCGGTCAGGAACGACGGCGGCGAAAGATTCAATAGCGGCGCATGTCCAAAATGCGCGATCTTGTCGTCGAATTGTCTGAATGGCTGGAATACCGAGACGTTCACCTCAGCCTTGTCCGGGTGATGATGAAATACCGTCAAACGCAATGGGTGACCAGGGCCCAGTTGCGGTGATCCGTCATGGCCGCATGCGAGACCTCGTCGTGCGCTACGCTGTTGTAGGCTATCCAGCCGGTGGTGGCGGTGGCGATGGCCAACAACGTGCCCAACCACAGCGACCAGCGCGCCACCACCGTGAGTTCGTCGCGCACGGTGGTGGCAGGCAGGCGTGACGCCACTAACTGGAGAAGCACCGCAACAGAAAGCAATGCAACAGTGAAGTGCACAAAAATAGGGTGCCAGTTTGGAATGATCTCTATCATGTTTTTCGCTTAGTGAGTTAATCAATGTGTGCATCTCGTTGAGATGCCTTTTAACTTCAACAGCGCCAACTTAAGGTATCTCTTCAGATCGTAACGTACTGCAAGCCGGATCTTTCCTTCAGGATGCACGAGGTAATACCCGCGCTTATCCTGTGAAACATTGCCCGGAACCCCGGGTGCCGCAACCCGGGTATAGTCGCCGATGGCCCAGCGGAACATGCTTCTCCAGCCTGGCGGGGATGGTGTAACAGTCTGCCAGGATTCGGCGAATCGTAAGACCGACCACAACCGTTCAATCGGCCAGTGGTTCCAGTCGATAATCTTATTTAGTCTCTCGGAAGTGACGCGTGTTGCCTTGATCGTGGGACTGACTTCCGGTTGCGGGATGCGGGGGCACACGCCGTCTGCCACCGAATCCAAGGCCTTCAACAGCAGCCTGATCCCATGGAGATCGATCGTTAGTTTCTCCATGGCCGATTCGGACATTCCCGGCTGAATGGGACAGGCTTCCTGATAGAGAATATCGCCGGTATCCATGCCAGCATCGACAAAGTGGACCGTGACACCTGCCTCAGTTTCCAGGTTGCAGGCTGTCCAGAATAACGGATGCCCCCCGCGATACTTGGGCAGCAGCGACGGGTGCAGGTTAATGCTGCCGAGCGGGGCGATGTTGAAGATATTCTTTCCCAGGATGGGGGCGTGATAGAGGACAGCAATATCCGGGCGCAAATCCCTTATCCATCCCTCCAGCAGCGGGTCGCTGACCCTGTCGGGACGGTAATAAGGCACGCCCTTCTTCCCGGCCACGGATTCCAGGGAGGGCGGATTATTTTTCATCCACCGATACCCGGCTGCCACCAGACGGTACAGCATGGGTGGCGTCTCGGCGTTCCCGCAGTGGCAGTCGACGATTCCGGCGATGGTATGCCTGGACTCCAGGAGCGGGCGGACGATCGGAGACACCCCGCTGGTGATGATGACAACCTTAAGGCGTGTTGGGTTTGTGGTGACATTCCTTAACATAGGTAATCTCTTTCCTCTTCTGGCATTTTTGTTTAACAGGTTGTTGAAAAACACCGCTGCATTGGTAACCTGTTACAAACAGGGCATTCTGACTGATACCTGCACCGCGCATCGGGCCTTCCCCTGTGTATTATCGTCCCGGGAGTTTATTAAAACGCTGGGGACGTAGGGGGAATTGCAACAACCTGTTAAACGTTTCAGTGCTAATTCTTGACGATCACCTTGGCCTTCATGCCGGCCTCAAAATGGCCCGGCGTATGACAGGCAATTTCCACAGTACCGGCCTTGGCGAACTGCCATATCAACTCCCTGGTCACGCCGGGCGCAAGGTCGAGAGAGGCCCCGTCGTTGTGTTGCATATCCGGCATTGTCGCCATCATTTCCGCGTGTTCCCGCTGTTCAGCGCTGGTTCCGAGAACAAACCCGTGCTTCTGCTTGCCGGCATTCGTCACCACAAAGCGCACGGTCTCACCGGACTTCACCTCAAACGTATTCTTGTCGTAGCGCATTGTGTCGAGGGCGATTATCTTGATGCTACGGTTGACATTCGTGAATATGCCGACCCGCCCAGCGGACGACATTTCGTCGTCGTGTGTGTGAGCATGTCCATCACTTTCTTTTGTCTCCAGTCTCCCGGATATAGGCGACCCTTGATGCCCAGCACCTGCCCACACCATGGACATCGGTATGCCAAGCGCCAGGAGACCTGCAAGAACTGCCTGCTGCATTTTCATAAATCGTATCCTCTGTTTTGATCATTCTCGAATGGCACTTACTTAAGTCCTCGCACGTGTAGGGTGGGCTTCGCCCACCGGCAGGGCCCATCGACGCCCCGTGTGGTGGGCGATGCACTGGAAACTGCTCCTGCGTTTCCAGTATTTCCGCCATCTCGGCGCCTGTTCCCGACGGCGCTCTACCTCGCCCATCCCTGGGCTCGCCTGGCGGTCGCCCACCCTACAAACCCTGTCATCCACAATGTGATATCTGCAGTCGTTGTCCGTCATCCCAGTGGCTCACCCGGTATGGGCAGTTTGTGCAGTGGCGGCCACGGCACCTCAAGAAAAGTAGCCCTCGACCAGTTTGTCCAGCGTCCGCCTCAGCGTGGCCTCGTCCGTGGCATGTATCTCGGCGTAGACCGCCGGGGCGATGCGAGCGAACGCGTCCAGCAGCGTGGGGTCGAAATGGAGCCCACGTTCCCGCGCCAACATGCCCATGGCGGCGTCGAAACCGAACGGTTCCTTGTAGGGACGGCGCGCGACCAGGGCGTCGAAGACGTCCGTGATGGCGAAGATTCGGGCGTTCACCGGTATCGCCTCACCCTGGAGGCCGCGTGGGTAGCCGCTGCCATCGTATTTCTCATGATGACACTCCACGACGTCGCGTGCGTGCTGCAGCCACTCGGACTTGTTCAGGATCTCCACGCCGAGCGGCACGTGGGTGCGCATTACGCGCGTCTCCTCCTCGCTGTGCCGGCCGTGCTTGAGCAGGATGGTGTCGCTTACGCCGATCTTGCCCACGTCGTGCAGGAAGGCTCCGGCGATCAGTCGCTGGAACTGCGCCCGGTCGAGGCCGACCGCCTCGGCGAGGCGCACGGCGTACAGGGTGACACGGTGGTTGTGGGTACCCGTGTCCGAGTCGCGCAGGGCGACGGCGCTGCCGAGTACCTGCATCAGCTCGATGTTTCCCTTCAGGAGATCCTTGGCATACTGGATGAGCCCGCGGTTGAGGGAGAGGATAATGGGGTACAGCGCCACCGTCGTGGCCAGCGTCACCAGCACCACCAGCACCAACGCGCCGAGCACATCGTTGCGGATATTCTCGATCGTCTCGTCGTCAACCCGGTAAACCCCCTCGAAATAGCCGGCCCGGTCGCTGAGCGGCAGCAGCACGTGCATCAACACGCGTTGCTGGATGAAGGCGCTGCTGTGCCGGATCGAGTCGCCGGACGCAGACAAGTGCGGGTGCGTGGTCAGCCGCGCCTCGACGGTCTCGAAACCCGGCGCCACCGCCCGCAGGACCTCCCGCCCATCGGGGCGGTAGAGCTTGATGACGACCATGTGGCGCTTCAGATACTCGACGGCCTTCTGCTTCAAGACAGCGTGGTGGTCGACACCCGGACGCACATGCGCCGCGAAGGCCCCGGCTTCGTCCAGGGCCATCTTCAGCACGAGATTCTCCGCCTTCCTCATTTCCACATAGAACACCGCGCCGCCGGCGAGCAATGACAGCGCTACCCACGCGGCCGTCAG
>JANNJF010000314.1:0-1531 GCA_031405715.1 Gammaproteobacteria bacterium
TTTTTCGCAGAAAATAGACTAATAAAATGATTTATAAAGAAAAAATGATCCTGTAGTTCAGCGGCTCGATCGCCCGTTCCAGATCGAGCGGGTACTCTGGAGCGGCGTAGTGCGGCGGTGCCGGAAGTGCAGGCACGCCGCAGGGTGCGCGAGTTGGTAGGGGAAGAGTGAAACGCGGCCCGCGGTTTTCTTCCTGGCCAGGGGGTTGGAAACCCGTGTAGGATAGGCGTAAGAATAACTACACGAACCATTGATCCATGGAAAACCCGCTCTACAAGGTACTCTTTTCCGGCGACCTGGAAGAGGGGTACACGCCGGACGTGGTCAAACGCCAGTGCGCCGTGCTGTTTAAAAAACAACCCGCGCAGATCGAGCCGCTGTTCGCCGGCAAGCTGGTGACTATCAAGTCAGGGCTGACCCGGGAGCAGGCGGAAAACTATGTACGGGCGCTGCGCGACATCGGCGCCAAGGCCAGAATCGCCACGAGCGGCGTGACCAAAGATTCCACGGCGGCACCGCCGAGGGCTAAGTCCAAATCCAAACGCACACCCAAGTCAGCGGCACAACCCCCGGAGGAAGCCGACCCGTTGCTGGCGGGCTTCAAGGGACGGGTGGAACTGGTGGGCGTGCCGTTGACGTATCGGTTGGGTATCGTGGCGGTGTCGGTCGTGATGGTGCTGCTGCCGATCCTTTATGTACTGCTGACCAGCCTGGTGGCCTACGGCACGGCGTACTACGCTATGGACAACGTCAGCCTTTTTCAACGCTCCGGTTCCGTCTATTTCGCCTTCATCACCTACACGACCCCTATTGTTGCGGGCAGCATCCTGACGCTCTTTATGCTTAAGCCGCTGCTTTCCGTCGTCGGCCGGAACGAGGCCGAGACCATCCTGGTCCCGAGTCAGCAGCCGCGCTTCTTCAAGTTTGTTTATCGGGTGTGTGACGCGGTGGGCGCGCCGCGCCCGGCCATCATCAAGCTCAATAACGACGTCAATGTGTCCGCCGGTTTCTATCAGGGTCTGCGCAGTTTCTTTTCCAGAAAGTTGGTATTGACGGTGGGCCTGCCGTTGATCGCTGGGCTCAATACGCGGCAGCTGGCAGGCGTGCTTGCCCATGAGTTCGGACATTTTTCCCAGGGTGCCGGCATGCGCACCACGCACATCATCCGGCGGGTGAATCACTGGTTCTCCGTGGCGGTGTACCAGCGCGACAGCCTGGACGAATGGTTGGAGCGTAGCGCCGAGAGCGAACACAGCGCGGTGCAGATTGCCCTGCAGGCGACACGTCTGTTGGTGTTTGCCACGCGCCGGATACTGTGGGCGTTGATGCTGCTGGGTCACGCCGTCGGCTCATTGATGTCCCGCCAGATGGAGTTTGATGCCGATCGTTACGAAGTCCGGCTGGCGGGCAGTGAAAATTTCAAACACACGACCATCCTGTTGGCCCGCCTGAGTCTGGCCCACGCCGAGGTCATGCGCGATCTCGGCGCATCCTGGGAGAACCATCAACGCCTGGTGGGCGACTTGCCCGC
>JANNJF010000315.1:0-1948 GCA_031405715.1 Gammaproteobacteria bacterium
GCCTCCTGCCCGCCCCGCCGTCCGTACTGGTCGCCGACGATCAGCCCGACGTTCGCATGTCCCTCCACCTGGCGTTCAAGTGCGCGGGCTTCGACGCCCACATGGCGGACTCGCCCGAGGCGGTGCTCGCCGCGGTCTCACGGCGACGGTACGACGTGGTCCTGATGGATCTGAACTACACGCGCGACACCACGTCGGGCGGCGAGGGCCTCGAGTTGCTGCCTCAGATCAAGGCCCTCGACCACGATCTTCCCGTGGTTGCCATGACCGCGTGGGCGACCATCGACCTCGCGATCGAGGCCATGCGTCGGGGCGCCGGCGATTTCGTCCTGAAGCCCTGGGACAACGCGACCCTCATCAAAACGGTGCGAGCGCAGGCGCAGATCCGCCAGGATCGCAACGGCCGGAACGTGGCGCGCGCCGGTCGGGTGCGGGATCTCGATGGCGCCCGTCGCGTCCAGTCACGCCTGCAGCCGCAGAATCCTCCCCGCCTCGCCACCCTCGAGACCGGCGTGGATAGCCTGGTTGAGGCCGACGTCCTCGCGGCAACCCAAGGGGTGGTGCTGCGCATCGGCGACAAGATCGAGACCGGGGTCCCCGGGCGCATCGTGTTCGACGCGGTGCCCGCCAACCTGCGGGACAAGCCCACCTTGGTGACCAAGCTCGACGTCCAGCATGGCGGACGCGATAGCGTGGAATTGAGTTACCTCACTGGCGGTCTGTCGTGGCAGGCGGATTACGTCGCCGAGCTCAACGCCGACGACAGTCGGCTGACGTTGAATGGCTGGGTGACCCTGCACAATCGCAGCGGGACGTCTTATCCGAATGCAACACTGCAACTCGTGGCCGGTGATGTGAACCGGGTCAGGCAGGACATGACTATGGCGGTCGATGCCGTGGCCAAGACGCCCATTCTACGCTCAGAGGCGGCGCCGATGCAGGAGCAGGCCCTGTTCGAATATCACCTGTATACAGTGGGGCGCCCCACGACCATCGCGGATAACCAGACCAAACAGGTTGCGCTGCTATCGGGCACGGACATACCGGTGGTGAAGGAGCTCGTCCTGCAGGGCAATGACTACTACTTCAGTTCGAGTCACGGCGATCTGGGGCAGAAAATGAAGATCGGTGTGTACGTTGAATTCAATAACCGTGAATCCGATGGACTGAGTGTGCCTTTGCCGAAGGGGGTGGTGCGCGTCTACAAGCGTGACCAGCAGGCGCGCGCACAATTTGTCGGCGAGGACCAGATCGACCATACCCCGAAAAACGAACAGGTCCGCCTTAAGCTGGGTGATGCCTTCGACGTGACCGCCGACAAGAAGCAGACCGATTTCAAGGTGCGCAAGCAGTTCACCAAGGTTCACTACGCCTTTGAGAGTGCCTACGAGGTCGTGGTGAAAAACGCCAAGTCGGAGCCCGTCACGGTAAGCGTAAAAGAACCGGTCCCGGGCGATTGGCGCGTCCTCAGCGAGAGTCATCCACACAAGAAGGCGGCCGCCGGCACGGCGGTTTGGTCGCTGCCGGTTCCGCCCAACGGCCAGGCGATCCTCCAATACCGCGTACTGGTCCAGTACTAAGTGAGGAACGGGTCATCGTCATGCCGGTGTAGACAAGCAATGAGCGGGTTCTGGAGTGCGGCGTCAAACACTGAGAAAATGGGACGGAGAGATTAAATATTGATCCCTCCGTCCCGAATGGCACTTACTGACTGATCCGGTCGTCAAATAGTGTGCATCGCTTTTCTCCCTCTCCCTTCGGGAGAGACCGCCCGACCCACCCTGGTCGCGAATTGAGCCCTGGAACCGGGCGGTCTCTTCCCTCATCCGGCCCTGCGGGCCACCTTCTCCCGCGCGCGGGAGAAGGAGATTCGTGCGGCCTGCGGCCGGGTACATGGGTAGGGCCGGGGTGAGGGTAAAGCAGCTCAATACCGGCCCTCATCCTGTCC
>JANNJF010000316.1:0-4242 GCA_031405715.1 Gammaproteobacteria bacterium
TCCGCCTCGACTACTGCGTTGCTCCGGCAGGTAACCCGCGGCTCATTGCGGTACAGGACTTCTGCGGATGCCGGCCGGTGTCAGCTCGATATGCTACGCACATCGGCCGTGGCGAGGGTCTGGGTGGCGGGATGCAGGTGACTGAGGAACTGGCGTGTGCTGGTTTCCCAGGAGTAGCGCAGCGCCAGTTCACGACAGCGCGTCGAATCGAGGGCGCGTGCACCCAGCGCGGCCTTGCCCAGGTCTTCATTCAGGCAACCGCTGACGCCGTTTTCGAGTATATCGACGGGTCCCTGTACCGGAAAGGCGGCGACCGGCACGCCGCACGCGAGGGCCTCGATGATGACCAGTCCAAACGTGTCCGTGCGGCTCGGGAATACAAACACATCGGCGGAGGCCAGATGCGTCGCCAGTGCCTCGCCGGTCTTGAAGCCAGTGAAGTGCACCTTCGGGTATTTGCGTTTGAGCATCTCCAGGTCGGGACCGCCACCGACGACGTACTTGTCGCCGGGGAGATCAAGTTTCAGAAAGGCCTCGATATTTTTTTCCACGGCGACCCGGCCCATGTACATGAAAATCGGCCGTACACCGTCCAGCGGCAACTTGTCACGCGGACGGAATAGCCCGGTGTCCACGCCGCGTGACCACATGCCGAGCTTGCGAAAACCCCAATTCGTCAAACGCTGGTGCAGAGTCGGGGTGGAGACCATCACTGTCTGTGCCGGGCCGTGGAACCAGCGCATCAGTCGATAGGAAAGGGACAGCGGGATACGTGTCCGCAGCCATAGGTATTCCGGGAACTGCGTGTGAAACGAGGTGGTGAAGGGGAAACGGTGCTTGCGACACCAGGCGCGTGCCGCGAGCCCGAGCGGGCCTTCGGTCGCGATGTGCAGCGCGTCCGGGCGGGCCGCGTCGAGGATCGCGCGTAGCCGCCGTCCGGGGAACAACGCCAGGCGTATCTCCGGGTAAGTGGGACAGGGCACGGTGCGAAACTCCCCCGGCCCGATGACCTGCACGGTGTGGCCTAAGCGCACGAGTTCATCGCCGGTGTACTTGAGGGTGTGGACCACCCCGTTAATCTGCGGATACCAGGCGTCTGTTACCAGAACTATGTTCATGTTTGGTTTCCTCCAGGAGATAGGCGCTTTCATCGGCCCAATGAACGATGGCAAGGCTGCCATCGTGGTGTTCCACCAGCGCGGTGCAGCTTTCCACCCAGTCGCCGTCATTGCAGTAAACAATACCGTCGTAGTTCTCGATGGCGGCCTTGTGGATGTGACCGCATACCACGCCGTCGACGTGGCGCTTGCGTGCCTCGTGCACCACGGCTTTCTCGAAACTGCTGATGAAGTTCACCGCGTTTTTGACTTTGTGCTTGAGGTAGGCGGCGAGCGACCAATAGCGGAAGCCGAGCCTGCGCCGCACCAGATTGACGTGACGGTTGGCGGACAGCAGCAGCTCGTACATCCAGCAGCCGACATAGGCGAGCCATTTGCTGTGTTTGACCACGCCATCGAATTCATCGCCGTGCAGGATAAGAAAGCGTCGGCCATCCGCGGTGACGTGGATCGCATCGGTAGCGACCGTCACCCCGCCGAACACGCGCCCGATATGGTCACGGAAAATCTCATCGTGATTGCCCGGCACATACGTGACCTGGGTGCCGTGCGCGGCCTTGTTCATGATGGCCTGGATGACTTCGTTGTGCATCGCCGGCCAGTGCCAGCCATTCTTCAGGTTCCAGATGTCGATAATGTCGCCGACCAGGTAGAGATATTTGGCTTCGGTATGCCTGAGGAAGTCGAGCAAGTACTCGGCTTTGCAGAAGCGCGTGCCAAGATGGATATCGGAAATCCAGATGGATCGGAATTGCAAGGATTTCATCATTGCGTCTCCTTGGGGTTAACCGAGGGAGACTATGCCTTGTAATATTTAAAGTTTTGTTACGCGCATGTGATGTTGTTGTCATCATCCGGTCACACATACGTCATTATCATTGGCCTATCATATTCAAGATCGGGGGGCTGATGCGATTACTGGCAAAGATGCTCGACAGCATGCACGATGCCGGACGGGTGCTGCGCGCCGGTGCCTATTCAATGGCCGGGTTGCGCGCCGCCCTGAGCAAGGAGGCGGCGTTTCGTCAGGAGGTGATACTGTTCGTGCTGCTGGCCCCGCTTGGGGCGTGGCTGGGGAGAGATGCGGTCGAACGTGCGCTGTTGCTCGGCAGCTTGATGCTGGTATTGATCGTGGAGTTACTCAATTCCGCCGTGGAAGCGACGGTGGACCGCATTAGCAAGAAGCAGCATAAACTTTCCGGGCGCGCCAAAGACATGGGCTCGGCGGCGGTCACCCTGGCGATACTGCTGGTGGTGATGGTGTGGGCGCTGATACTGTACGATCACACTGTGGCCGGAAGTTAGCGGGCCTAACCTGGGTCGATTGCCAGAATTACCGAGTACGTAGTACGTAGGTTGGGGTGAGCAAAGCGAACCCCAACGACAGTGATGCACGAGGTCATGTTGGGGTTCGCGTTGCTCACCCCAACCTACGAGTTACAATCAACTCCAGCGCGTCCGTTCAGCGCATGGGTGTGGATCTTCCCAAGTCACCGTTTCAGGATATGGATATGACAGTCAGTGCCCTATTACACGCGCTTGCGCGCACACACCGGCCAGGAAAACCCACCGACCGCATGCCGGAAATGCTGGCGGCGGTCGATCTCGGCTCGAACAGCTTTCATATGATCGTGGCGCGCGTACTCGACGGCCAGTTGCACATTGTCGATCGCCTGCAGGAGATGGTGCGTCTGGCCGCAGGCCTCGATGCCCACCATCGTCTGGAGAAGGATGCACGCGCCCGCGCGCTGGAATGCCTGGCGCGTTTCGGCGAACGCCTGCGCGACCTTCCGCCGGGCAGCGTGCGCGCGGTCGGCACCAATACGCTGCGCCGCGCGCGCAACGCGGACAAATTCCTCGAGGCCGCGGAGCGCGCGCTCGGCCACGCCATCCACGTGATCTCGGGACAGGAAGAGGCGCGTCTGATCTACCAGGGCGTGGCCCACCCCATGCCGCTGGGCAGTGGTGCGCGCCTGGTGATCGACATCGGCGGCGGCAGCACGGAAGTCATACTCGGCGAAGACCGGCGGGCACTGATCATGGAGAGTCTGCATACGGGTTGCGTGAGCCTGACCCGCGATTATTTCCCGGACGGGCGTATCACGGCGAAGGCCATGACGCGGGCACGCACCGCCGTAGCCCTCGAGTTCCAGCCGATCAAGGCGCAGTTCCGTGCGCACGGTTGGCAAACCGCGTATGGTACCTCCGGCACCATCCGCGCCATCGGTGCCGTCATCCAGGCGCGGCGCGACAGCGACGCCGCCATCACGCCGGCGTCGCTGGAGAAGTTGCAGGACACCTTGTTGGCGTTACCCGATGTGCGGGCGATCGCCATGCTCGAGGGCGTGAGCGCGGAACGCGCGCCGGTTTTTCCCGGCGGCGTAATGATACTCATGGCGGCGCTCGAGGCGCTTGGCATAGAACGCCTCGAAGTGGCGGACGGCGCGCTGCGTGAAGGACTGCTGTATGACCTGCTCGGGCGTATCGGCCACGAAGACGAGCGCGAGCGCACCATCGCCGCACTCACTACCCGTTACCACATCGACGCCGCGCAGGCAAAACGCGTCGAGCAGACTGTGCGGGAGTTCCACACCCAGATCGCATCGACCTGGGGGCTGGGGGACACTTATGCCGGCGCTCTATCGTGGGCGGCGCGATTGCACGAGATCGGGTTGGCCGTGTCACACACCAAGTATCATCGGCACGGCGCTTACCTGGTGCACCACTCTGATTTGCCCGGCTTTTCCTGGCAGGAGCAGGCGCTGGTCGCGACTTTGATCCGTGGCCATCGGCGTCGCTTCCCGCGCGATGTCCTGGATGACTTGCCGCGCGAGCAACGCACCAGTGCACAAAGGTTGTGTGTATTGCTACGCCTTGCTGTGTTGCTGCACCGGGCGCGCAGCGACGCCGGACTGCCGGCGGTGCGTCTGCACGCCGACGATGCACTGCTGCAATTGCACTTCCCACCTGGCTGGTTGAAGAAAAATCCGCTGACGCTGGCGGATTTGACGCGTGAATCGGAGTGGCTGCGGGCCGCGAAGATCGGCTTGGACTATCAGTAAGTTTGTGCTGGAATTTCTGTCAGAAAAAATTCAGCGCTGCAGTTGTAGGGTGGGCATTGCCC
>JANNJF010000317.1:0-2516 GCA_031405715.1 Gammaproteobacteria bacterium
CGCCGTCAGCAGCGTCACCCTCGGCGCCTCGGTGCTCATGGCGCTGGGCGTGCTGGAAAACGGGCCGCTGCTGTCCACCGGCAAACAGTTCTACATCGACGCCTTCAACGTCTACCTCGTGGTGCTGACCGCCATTGTCGGTCTTACCACCGCGATCTTCTCGCGCACGTATATGCAGCACGAGGTCGAGCGCGGCCGCCTGGGTGCGCACCGCATGCGCCTGTATCACTCCATGTACCAGGGCTTCATGTTCGCCATGCTGCTGGCGCTGACCACCAACAATCTTGGCCTGGTGTGGGTGGCGATGGAGGCGGCGACCCTGACCACGGTGTTGCTGGTGAGCCTCTACCGCACACCGGAATCGGTGGAGGCGGCGTGGAAATATTTCATCCTCTGCGGCGTCGGCATCGCCCAGGCGCTGTTCGGCACGGTGCTGCTGTATTTCGCCGCCGAACAGAAACTCGGCGCCGAGCGCGACGACACCCTGCTGTGGAACGTCCTGTATGCCAACGCCGGCCAGCTGGAGCCGACGGTGCTGTCCCTGGCGTTTGTGTTCCTGCTGGTCGGTTACGGTACCAAGGTCGGCCTGGTGCCGCTGCACAACTGGCTGCCGGACGCGCACTCCGAGGGCCCGACGCCGATGTCGGCGGTGCTCTCCGGCCTGCTGCTGAACGTGGCGCTGTACGCCCTGGTGCGCGTCAAGATGCTGGTGGACGGCTCGTTGCACACGCCGCTCGCCGGTTACCTGATGATGGGCTTCGGCCTGCTGTCGTTCCTGGTGGCGGGCCTGTTCCTGCACCGCCAGCATGACATCAAGCGCATGTTCAGCTACTCGTCCATCGAGCACATGGGTTTCATGACCTTTGCCTTCGGTCTCGGCGGCGCGCTCGCCACCTTCGGCGCGCTGCTGCACATGACCGTGCACTCGCTCACCAAGTCGGCGATCTTCGTCACCGTCGGCCACGCCTCGCAGCTTGCCGGCACCCAACGCATCGAACACATCCGCGGCCTGATCCGCACGCAGCCGGCGGTCGGCTGGGGGCTGCTGATCGGCACGGTGGCGATCGCCGGTTTCCCGCCGTTCGGTGTGTTCACCAGTGAATTCATGGTGCTCACCGCCACCATGAAGGCCTGGCCGTGGCTGACGGTGCCGCTGCTGGTCGGCCTCGGCATCGCCTTTGCCGGTCTGTTCCGGCATATTCACCCGATGGTGTACGGTGAACCGCCCGCCGGCCAGCTGCCGCTGAAGGCGAATATGTTGCCGGTCATACTGCACCTGGTGCTGGTGCTGTGGCTGGGACTCGCCATCCCGGCATTCCTGTCGAAGTGGTTCGAGCAGGCGACCCTGCTCATCTCCGGGAGCTCACCGCTATGAAGCAGACCGCCTGGGTGACACCGTTTTTCTCGCAGCTGGCGGACGCCGGCATACTGCTGACCGAGCACACCGCTCCCGGCATGGCGCCGGCGCACGGCGTGCGTGTGCGGGCGGAGGACTGGGGGCTGCTGGCCCAGGAGGCGCAGTTGTGGGGCTGCCGCTGGGTGGCGACCTGGGCCGATGATCGCGGCGATGATATCGCCCTGTTCGCCTGCTTCGAAATGCAGGCCGCTTATCTCGTGGCCCACACCAGCGTGAAGAAGGCCACGCCACTGCTGCCGTCACACACCCCGTACTATCCGGCCGCCAACCGCCCCGAGCGGCACATGCAGGATCTGTTCGGTCTCGCCTTCAGCGATCACCCCGATACCCGCCGCTGGACGCGCCATTGCGCCTGGCAGAACGATCAATACCCGCTGCGCCGGGACTTCCCCCTGGCTGGCACGGTAGCGGCAGCGACGCCGCCGGACGATACCTACAAATTCCTGTTCGCCCAGGGCGCGGGCGTGTACGAGATCCCGGTCGGGCCGGTGCATGCCGGTATCATCGAGCCCGGCCACTTCCGCTTCCAGGCGGTGGGCGAGACGGTGCTGAATCTCGAGGAGCGTCTGGGGTATGTGCATAAGGGCATCGAAAAACTCGCCGTGGACCGCGACCCCGCCGGCCTCGCCCGTCTGGCCGGACGTGTGTCCGGCGACAGCACCGTGGCCCACGCCTGGGCGGCGTGCATGGCCATGGAGAAGGCCGCCGCTATCGTGGTCCCGGCACGCGCCCTGGCGTTGCGCGCGCTCATGGCGGAACGCGAGCGTGTGGCCAATCACCTCGGCGATATCGGCGCCATCTGCAACGACGTCACTTTCAGTTTCTCTTTCTATCAGTTCGGGCGCCTGCGCGAGGACTGGCAGCGCCTGTCGCACGCGGCCTTCGGCCACCGCTTCATGATGGACCGCATCATCCCCGGTGGTGTGGCAGCGGACCTGTCGCCGGTGACGGCCGGCGCCATGCGCACGCAACTCGGCGCACTGCGCACAGAACTCGACAAACTCGTTACCATCCAGAACGAACTGCCGTCCCTCGAAGACCGGCTGCTGACCACCGGCTACCTGAGCCCGGAGCTCGCCACCAGCCTCGGCGTGCTCGG
>JANNJF010000318.1:0-2748 GCA_031405715.1 Gammaproteobacteria bacterium
GTCCAATAACACCGTTATGTAGATTGGGTTGAGGAACGCAACCCAGCAAATCAACCTTCAAGCCGTTGGGTTTCGCTGGCACTCAACCCAACCTATGGGATTGAGCCGGCGGTCCGCATTAATCACACCTTTGAAGAGGCAGCATGTCCAGCATCCAGCGCGCATTGATCAGTGTTTCCGATAAAACCGGCATCGTCGATTTCGCCCGCGCCCTCAGCGAATATAAAATCGAAATCCTGTCCACCGGCGGCACCGCCAAACTGCTGAGCGAGGCCGGCATCGCGGTGCGCGAGGTGTCGGACTACACCGGCTTCCCGGAGATGCTCGACGGTCGCGTCAAGACCCTGCATCCGAAAATCCACGGCGGGCTGTTGGGACGGCGCGACCTCCCCGACCATGTGAGCGCCATGCAAGAACACGGCATACCACCCATTGATCTGGTGGTGGTAAACCTCTATCCCTTTGAACAGGCCATCGCGCGTCCCGACTGCAACCTGGACAACGCCATCGAGAACATCGACATCGGCGGCCCCACCATGCTGCGCTCCGCCGCCAAGAACCACGGTTCGGTCAGCGTGGTGGTGGATAGCGACGACTACGCCCTGGTGCTGGCGGAAATGAAGGCCAACCACGGCGCAGTCACGCCCGCCACGCGCTTCCGCCTGGCGACCAAGGTGTTCGAGCATACCGCGCGTTACGACGGCGCCATCGCCAACTATCTCGGCAGCCTGCGCGCCGACGGCAGCCGTACGCTGTTCCCGTATACCTACAACCATCAGTTCGTGCTGGCGCAGGAAATGCGCTATGGCGAGAACCCGCACCAGCAGGCGGCGTTTTACCGCGAGGCGCAACCCGCCGAGGCGTGTGTCGCCACCGCGACACAATTGCAGGGCAAGGAGCTGTCGTTCAACAACGTCGCCGACACCGACGCCGCCCTCGAATGCGTCAAGGCCTTCGACGAGACCGCTTGCGTGATTGTCAAACACGCCAATCCCTGCGGCGTGGCGGTGGCGGACAGCGTGCTGGACGCCTATCAACAGGCCTACATCACCGACCCGACCTCGGCCTTCGGCGGGATCATCGCCTTCAACCGTGCGCTGGATGCGGTCACCGCCAAGGCCATCATCGAGCGGCAATTCGTCGAGGTGATCATCGCACCAACGGTGAATCCGGACGCCCTGCCCATCCTGGCGACAAAACAAAATGTGCGCGTGCTCACCTGCGGCACCTGGGGTGCCGAACGTCCCGCCGACCTCGACTACAAACGCGTGAGTGGCGGCCTGCTGGTGCAGGAGCGCGACAACGGCAAGGTGCTCGAGCAAGACCTCAAAATCGTCACGCGACGCGCGCCGACACCGCAGGAACTGCACGACCTGCTGTTCGCCTGGAAAGTGGTGAAGTTCGTCAAATCCAACGCCATCGTCTATTGCAAAGAAGGCCGCACCATCGGCGTCGGCGCGGGACAAATGAGCCGCGTGTACAGCGCGCGCATCGCCTCCATCAAGGCGACCGATGCGGGCCTGGAGGTGCAGGGCTCGGTCATGGCATCGGACGCCTTCTTCCCCTTCCGCGACGGCCTCGACCAGGCGGCGGAGGTCGGTATCACCGCGGTGATCCAGCCGGGTGGCAGCATGCGGGACGCGGAGGTGATCGCCGCTGCCGACCAGCACGGCATCGCCATGGTGTTCACCGGCATGCGGCATTTTAGGCATTAAAAGCAGTGGCAAGATACAAGATGCAAGTGGCAAGGAAAACCTCGGCGCTATATTATCTTGCTACTTGCCACTTGTTACTTACTACTTAAAAATATAAATGAAAATCCTCATCATTGGCGGCGGTGGTCGGGAACACGCATTGGCGTGGAAAGCGGCGCAATCTCCCGGCGTGGACCGGGTCTACGTCGCCCCGGGCAATGGCGGCAGCGCGGGTGAACCCAGCTGCGAGAATGTGCCCATCGCCGCCGACGATGTGGACGGTCTGCTGCGCTTCGCCCGCGATAATCACATCGATCTCACCATCGTCGGTCCGGAGACGCCTTTGGTACTGGGCGTAGTGGATCGCTTCAGCGCCGCCGGACTCGCCTGCTTCGGGCCGACCCAGGCCAGCGCGCAACTCGAGGGCTCCAAGACCTACGCCAAGGATTTCCTCGCACGCCACCACATCCCCACGGCGGCCTACGCCACGTTCACCGACGTGCATGCCGCCATCTCTTATATAAAGAAAATCGGCGCGCCGCTGGTGGTCAAGGCCGACGGACTGGCCGCGGGCAAGGGCGTGATCATCGCCGCGAGCGAGGCTGAGGCCATCGCCGCGGTGAAGGACATGCTGGAAGCCAACGCCTTCGGTTCCGCCGGCGCGCGCGTGGTGATCGAGGAATTTCTTGAGGGAGAGGAGGCAAGCTTCATCGTCATGGTGGACGGCCAACACATCCTGCCGCTCGCCACTTCCCAGGACCACAAGCGCCTGCTGGACGGCGATCTCGGTCCCAACACCGGTGGCATGGGCGCCTACTCGCCGGCACCGGTGGTGACCCCTGAACTGCACGCGCGCATCCTGCGCGAGGTCATCGAGCCTACGGTACGGGGCATGGCGGCGGAGGGTCATGCCTATACCGGTTTTCTGTACGCCGGCATCATGGTGACCGCGGACGGCACGCCCAGGGTCCTGGAATTCAATTGCCGCTTCGGCGATCCT
Organism: Gammaproteobacteria bacterium; assembly: GCA_031405715.1. Lineage (GTDB taxonomy): Bacteria > Pseudomonadota > Gammaproteobacteria > Acidiferrobacterales > UBA6901 > JANNJF01. The sequence goes on from JANNJF010000318.1 coordinate 2,695, forward strand.
GAGACCCAGCCCATCCTGCTGCGCCTCAAGTCCGACCTCATCCCCCTGGTGCAG
>JANNJF010000319.1:0-8682 GCA_031405715.1 Gammaproteobacteria bacterium
GCCAACGGCGACAGCGCCGTAACTGTGCTGAAAAATCTGCTGGCGGAAAACGACCGCAGCGCCGCGCACAACCGCGCCCACTTCGACCGGCAGGGTGTGCTCGCGCTCAATCTCATGTCCTCCCCCGGTGCCGGCAAGACTGCCCTGCTCGAGGCCACCATCGACGCACTGCGCGGCGAGATGCGCCTGGCGGTGATCGAGGGCGATCTGGAAACCGAGAACGACGCCGAACGCATCCGCCAAAAGGGTGTGACCGCCTACCAGATCACCACCGGCTCCGCCTGTCATCTGGATGCGCACATGGTGCACAGCGCCCTGCACCATATACCCCTCGCCGGGTTGGATATCCTGTTTATCGAAAACGTCGGCAATTTGGTGTGTCCGGCGAGCTTCGATCTCGGTCAGCACCGCAACGTGATCCTGCTATCGGTCACCGAAGGCGACGACAAGCCTGCCAAGTATCCGGTCATCTTCCGCACCGCCGACCTGGTGCTGCTCACCAAGACCGACCTGTTGCCGGTGTTGGATGACTTCGACCCGGCGCGCGCCGAGGGTTACCTGCGCGCCCTGGCGAGCCGCGCACCGCTGATGCCGTTATCGGCGCGCAAGAATATCGGCCTGGCCGCCTGGCTGGACTGGTTACGTAGGCAAGTAAAGCAGTTGCAAGTTTCAAGTGGCAAGTGGCAAGTCAGAAAACCATCCCCCGCTCCAGTGATCCGGAGCGCAAACCTGAAACTTGAGCCTTGAGCCTTGCCACTTGCCACTTGCCACTTGAACCTATTTTTATGACTACCGCACGCGAGTGGCTCGCGCGCATCCGCGCATTGCCCCTGCCGGACAAGGTGCGCATCATGAATGTCTGCGGCGGACACGAGCGCTCCATCAGCATGAGCGGCCTGCGCGGCGCGCTGCCGAAAAACATCGAACTCATCCCCGGTCCCGGCTGCCCGGTGTGCGTGTGCCCGGAAGAGGACGTGTACCAGGCGATCCAGCTGGCGCTGAACGAAAAAATCATCCTGCTCGCCTTTGGCGATATGCTGCGGGTACCGGTGAACGCACCGAAAAAAGATCCGCGCTCCCTGGAACAGGCACGCGCTGCCGGCGGTGACATACGGCCCATCGCCTCCCCCACGGAGGCCGTCGCCATCGCGCGTGCCCATCCCGACACCGCCGTGGTGTTTTTCGCCGCCGGCTTCGAGACCACCACTGCACCGGTGGCCGCCATGCTGGCGGAGGGCGTGCCGGATAACCTGTTCGTCCTGCTGAGCGGCCGCCTCACCTGGCCGGCGGTGGCCATGCTGCTTAACAGCGAGTCACCGGGTTTCGACGCCCTGGTGGCACCGGGCCATGTCGCCACGGTCATGGGCCCGGAGGAATGGCAGTTCGTGGTGGACCAACACCGCATCCCCACGGCGGTGGCGGGGTTCTCCGCGGAAAGCCTGCTGGCGGCATTTTACTCCACCCTGCGCCAGATCATCGAAAGCCAATGCTTTCTCGACAACTGCTATCCGGAACTCATTAAACCCGGCGGCAACCCGGGCGCCAAACGGCAATTAGCGCAGGTCATGGACGTGACCGACGCCAGCTGGCGCGGCATCGGTGTGATCCCCCGCTCAGGTTTCGCCCTCAAGCCGGCATTACGCGCCCACGATGCACGCCAGCAATTTCCATCTTATGACAATGACGCGCGTAAACGCGCCGGCCAGATGCCACCGGGCTGCGACTGCACACGGGTGGTACTCGGCAAGATCTACCCGAACGAATGCATACTCTATGGTCGCGCCTGCACACCGCGCGCACCCATAGGACCGTGTATGGTCTCGGACGAGGGCGCCTGCCGTATCTGGTGGGCCAATGGCGTGCGCACGCCGGCGGCCGTGGCATAAGGCCTGGGCGCCGGCTTTTACAGTGCGCTACGTCTAGATGTTCTGTGAGTAACAGTTTTTCTTGGCGCCATCGATACGGATTCCTAAAACTTGTATCGCATCGACAACATAAGAACGTTTACATAGTACGACGGCGATTGCTCGCCGAAAGCCAGAACGTTCGGGATCGTGTTGGGGGTCACCCCATCAAGCATCCAATTCTCGGAATCATAGTGTTCGTACCAGTATGCGCCGTGCAGCGAAATATTCTCCTTCAACTGGTACTTGGCGTAAAGCTTCACGCTGCCGAGTTCCGAAATGAGGGCAGGAAACCCAGGATCCGGAAAGCCGGCATCGACATAGACTTCGCCGCGCGAGTGCGTGACGCTGTAATCGGCTCCGATATCCAGCTTGGCCTTGACCAGCGTGTGCTTTACGCCGATACCGGCCGTATCCACGGTGTCATTATTCGCCCCGGTCCAGCTATCCCCCGTCTGGTACGACTTGATATTCTCATGGGTCAAGTAGAGGTGCAGGCTCGTATTCTTGGCAAACTGCGAGGAGGCGTCTGCACTATAGGTGACGTCCTTGCTTTCCGTCAGACCGATCTGCGATTCCGAGTAATCATCGTTGGCATAGTCCATGCCGAGCCCGAAATTAAAGATTTTCCACGCGCCTATGTCGGCGCGCAACCCGGCGCTGTCGCGTGTACGGCTGGCCATGTTGTATTTTCTCAGCAGCGGATTTTCCGGGGGGCTGATCTCCGGGACCGTGACATAGCCCGAGTTGCTGCGGTCCGCATGGGCAAGCTTGAGCATGATATCGAGATCATCCAGGGCCCGCGTGTTGACCTTACCCCAATACGTATTCTCGGTGCTCTTGGCCACTTCCTGATAGGTGCGCTCCTTTGTGTCGTAGTCTAAACCCGCGGAGGCCCGGGTTCGCGTGGTGGCCCGGTAATCGGCGCTCAACTTCGCTGTGCTATTCGTGAAGCTGTACGGCAGGTTGGCCCTGGGCGCATTCAAAATCTGGTCGGTCGTCACCCAAGGATAGGCCGCCTGCGCCGTCTTGTTCTTGTGGTCGTCGTATATTAACGCCGCATTCAGTCGCAGCTTGTCCGTAAGCGCGGAGACAACCTTGAGGTTAGCGTTCGTGGTATCGACACTGCCGTCCAGTGAACTTTGTGGCAAGGCCGGAACCACCAGCACGCTATTCAGCGTGGCCGCAAGATAGGCCTGATTCTGGGTCATGCGGCCGAGCGCTAACTCGGCGCTGGCCCGCGTCTTGTCGCTGAACGCGTAACCCGCCGAGACCAGGACCTGGTGAAACTCGTTATCCGGCGCCAGCGCGAGCTGACCCCTGTCGTTGGCTCCCGGTGTCGAGGTGTACGGATTGTCCCACGTCAGCGAGGTATTGTTGTTGCTGAATGTCGAACCGTAATAGGCGAGCCGGGCTTGCCATTTGCTGCCGAGGTAGGAGGCCGACACATCCACCTGATCGGTGACGGTGTCGACCGGCCGAACCAGCTGGGCGGCATTGAGAAAGAACGTGCCGGCAATCCGTTGCGTTCCTTCTTTGATTTCATGCCGGACATTAAGCGCGAACTCCCAGTCGCGCACGGAAACCAGCGACACACCCAGACCCAGCCGTTTCCGCTTGGTCTCGAGATCGACGGGCTGAAGGCTGTTTGCCAGGTCGGTCATTCCGACGGTACCGACTGCCGGCACCCAGGTTCCCGGTAACGTCAGCGTATCCGACCCGCTGCCGAGGAAGGGGGTCGCAGCCCTGTCGGAAATGAAATGCGGCAACTCGTCGTATTTGAAAATCACCTTGTAGGTGCCTTGTTTCCCGCCTGCCACACCGAGCGAGCGGGTGTCGAGCCCGAGATTCGAGGCATCCACATTCCAATCGTTGGCATTCTCACCGCGCGAGCGCAGCGAGGCGTCGCCGATCAGGAAAACGCCCTCCTCATTCAAGCCAGTGTATTCACCGAACTGGAACGAGTCTTCCGAGACGTTGCCGACACCCAGATCCACCGTGCCGCTGTAGCCCTTCTCGAATTCGCAATACTTACACGCCCACTTCGAGGTGTCGGCAGCGATATTGTCGGCGGCCACTGCCGTCGCGGCCTGCGCGGACATGAGGGTGAGCGGAAACAGTATTATTGAGATTTTCATGTTCTTGTCCCGTTTTCGGATGTGGTCGTCGCCGGTACTTCCCGACTTTCTTGCGCGCGTTTCTCCGTCTCCTTTGCTTGTCGATACCTCCCCGCAGACCCGGGCTAACGCATCAGCCGGGATCCCGACGGATGATTCGACCCGTGAACCTGTGAATGACAATTCGTGCAGCTGCCGGCAAGCAGGAAGCCCGATGGGCCGGCACTACCGCCCGGCAAGGCGGCGCCGGTACGCGCCACCGCATTATGTGGGCTCGTGGAATGGCATTGCTGACACAGCAGCGGCGCGCTCTTGGTCAACAATGACGAATGCACGGAACCGTGCGGGGTATGGCAGGTGGTACAGTCCTCGGTCACCGGTGCGTGTTCCCACAGGAACGGACCGCGTTTTTCCGCGTGACAGGTGTAGCAGGTCTGATTCAGGGTCGGCTTCGCGAGCAGCGCGTCGGTGCTCGATCCATGCGGGCTGTGGCATTCGCTGCAGGTCATCAATCCGGCGCGCACCGGGTGGGTCGAGGGCTTGAAGAAATCCGCGCGCGCTTTCTTGTGGCAACTGTAGCAAACCTCGGGTTGGGTGGTCTTGGCGAGCACGGCATCGTGCGATACGTGAATCTTGTGGCAACTGGTGCAAGCGAGATTGCCGCCCTCGTGGGTGCTGGCCTTCCAGCCGATACGCGCATCGCCCTGATGACAATCCAGGCAATACTTGTTCTGCTTTTCAACCGATACGGCCGAGTTGGCGCCGAACTTGACAATCGGGGCCTGTTTCTGGCCCTTAGGAACGGTTTTTGCGTGTTCCGCTCCGGGACCGTGACAGGCCTCGCACTGCGCGCCGGCAAACGGGGTGCGTTTATCCGCTTTCTGGGCATGCCGGGTCTTGAAAATCGAAAAGACCGGGAACTCGGACTCCTCGTCATGGCATTTGATGCATGTGTCGGCGCCTTTTTCCGTGTATTGCGAGGCCAGGTTGCCGGTCGACTGCGCGGATACCTCAGCCGGTGTCGCCGGCTCCTCGGCGGACACGGCCAAGCTGAACAGAATGCCCATCAAGAAAAGCGGCGCGGCAAAGAATCGATTTTCGGTATTCATAGTTGTTTGCTCATAGCCATTGTTCTTGTTTGATTCGTCTGGCGTCTATCAGCGGCACTATTGATATTGTCGCGCCGCGATGCCGATTCCGCCGATCCTCCTTCTGACGGTTACCCCGCTGGTGCACACTGTCCGGGGCCTTTGATTCGTCAGCTGGCTACGCTTGCTGCTCCGGCCGATGACCCAAAGGGGAAGTGAAGAATGTAACTTCCCCTAGGTCACACTCTCCCCGCCCACCGGGGCACACCTTACCGCTACTACGGTACATCATGGACAACCTTGACGTCGGCAATCTTGCCCGGCCCGTGGCAGATCGCGCAGGTCTCATAACCACCGAGTGCAGTACGGTTGGTAATATCCAGCTGCGTGGCCGCGAACACTGCGCCGTTGAGTCTCATGTGCTCCGCTGTCAGCGCACTGTCGTGACAGGACGAACAGACCGAAGCAGTGGGGCTGATTCGGAAGTCGTCCGCCTGATTGGTCAACCCAGCTCGATACGACGTCAGATCTGTGGCCGTCGGCGTTGCAATGATCGAGCTCGACAGGATGCTATTCGCCGTCGGATCCCCCCAGGTACCCGTCAGCTCATAGGTTCCGGGCTTATGGCAGGTGAGGCAATCGTTCAGGATGCCGGGGAACCGTATATGACTGAAGTCGTTCGCCCGTACCTGAATCCCCTTCTCGCGGAACCCGTGCGCCGGCGTGCCCGGTGTGGCGCCGATGGGATAGTTGGTCTTGGCCGCGGCGTGGATAGCGTGAATCATGCTCTTGAAATCCGCGGATTCCTGGGTCTTGCCATCGAGCGGGCTGACCAACGGAAGGAAGGTGACGGCGTCCTTGGGGCGCCCGCGTTGGCCCGGGAACCGGGGATCGGTGGCGGAGAAGGTGCTCGGACTCGTCACGTCCGTCAGGTTGGGGTTATGGCAGATGACGCAGAGTTGCGGCTCGTCTGTCCGGTTGCTGCCATGCAGGCTCAGCTGATCGTGACATTTGTTGCACTTGACGATATCCACCACATCTCGCCGCGCTGTCAGGGTACCGGTGATGACGAAATCCTTATACACGCTTTTCACTTTGAGGGCTTGCCAGGCGTCGGCGCTATCCTGACCCGCCGGATGGCCCTCGAAGCCGACTCGACCCGTGCCCGTGGCCCCCGCCGGCAGCGCGGAGAGCTTGGTCAGGGTGTAGATAAAGCTGCCGTCAACCGTGCAGGACCAGTCCGCGATCGGCGTCCCGTCGCAGGCATCAACCGGGTTGATGCCGAGCGGTTTGCCCGGGTCGGTGTTCTGCAATGGGCTTTCGACGCCCCATGGATCGAGGCCGCTACCGGTGTTCTGAATATCTTTCGATCCCGAGAACCAACCGATGATCAGGGCCAGGCGGCTACTGGACGCAGTCTTGAATATCGGATTCGTCGTGGCATCGCCAGTTGCAATGTCGTAGGGCGCATCGCTGTTGGTCGGATCCGTAACCTGGATCCTGATTACCGGTGTGTTGCCCCCGGTGACATCGATGATGTTGAACTTGACTTTGGCCGCCCGCGCCTTCAGTGGGTCAGCGTGCATCACGGTCACGTCCACGAATCCCCCCACGCCATGGCACAGGGCACACGTGCTTTCGTCTGGGGTGGTCGTACCCGACCGCGACTCATGCGAAACGATCTGATACGGCTTGAGCGGATCTGGCAGCGCACCGAAATACACATCGTCATGGCAGGAGCCGCAGGCCGCCTTGTTCGGCTGGTTCTTCCAGTTGTCGCCCTGCGCGCTCGCGGCGCCGTCATGGCACTTGGCGCAGTTTCTAATGTCCTGCGGGAATACGACGTCCTTGAAACTTGCGAGATTACCGCTGAAACCGAAGATACCGTAGTCCCCTTCGGTCGTAGTGGCTGGATTGCCGTCTGGATCCAGAACGCTCGGCAGTTCAGGGCCGTTATGAATCTTGTGTATCATGACCTTGAAATCGACCGTCGTTGGGCCAACCACGTCGCCGACCTGACCCCCGCCCGTGGAACCCGGGTTATGGCACATCACGCAGTACTGGGTGTCGATGCGCGCATCGTGCGCCTCGAGCTTGTTGTGGCACTCGTTGCACTTGGCGGTCGTGACGATTTCACGCGCAGAGGTGACCGCGCCCGACCCCGGAATGAATGTATACACGCCGTTGGCCAGCGGGAGTGCACCACGCGTCTGGACCGCAACCCGGTGTGTCAGGCTCGCGTTGTAACTCGTGTCGATTACGTTACCGTCGGCATCTATGCAGGGCGCCGCCAGGCAAGTTTGAGCAGAATCGGCGATATTAATCTTGAACGTATAGGTATAGGTGCCATTTTTGTTATCAACCAGCGTGCCGTTATTTTCGCGGTTACCCCGGACGTAGCCGCCGGTCAATCCGCTGCTCGCAGTGTTGATGTAACTCTGCCACTTGTTAGGGGCACCGTTCGATCCGGGTATCAGCTTCGCGACCGCAAAGCGCAAGTCAGTCAAAGTAAGGCCGGCTACCGCAACCCCGTCCTGGTTGGTAACTTTGAAATTCACCACCGGCGCGCTATTGATGCTGGCTCCCGTGATGCTGATATTCAGCGTGGTCGCGCTGTCCAAGGTGGCCACTCCCGGCCCGGGTGCGCCCGCGGTGCCTGAGCTGCCGTCCTTGCCGCTGCAGCCAGCCAGGGCAAAAGCCAGCACACCCGCGCCTACCAAAAGATTGAGCCACTGATGGAAAGATCGATTCGTGTTCATGACGCCCCCTGCTTGCGGATAAGCGGATAATCTGTCTATTCTTTGACTTTTACAATTATGTGGCTTCATCTCATGTAAGAGGCATGGATACCTTGCCCTAGATCAATAAAGAATCTCAATGAGTGATTAGTTTTTCTTAGTCATCCCAAAGCGAAGTGAATAAAGGGGTATTTGATGTGGGTCAATGCACAGCTACAGCGCTCTCTGGTAGCGGCCGGATATGGGCAGACAGAAGCGTAGGCCGTGGAGGCCCATTCTTTTTTACTCATAGCCCTTGATTTTTACTCATAGCCCTCGGGCAACTCATGCGCTATGCCCTTATGACAGTCGATGCAAGTCTTCCCACTCTCACGTATAAACTCGAGGGTATGCTTCTTCTGGGCGCTCCTGTCCTGTTTCTCCAGATCCATGGAAATGAACGCGTGGCAATTGCGGCATTCACGCGAATCGGTTGATTTCATGTCCCTCCACACGTTTTCGGCGAGCTCCAGCCGATGGGCCTCGAATTTCTCCCTCGTGTTGATGGTGCCAGCCATTTTGTGGTACAGCTCGTTCGTCGCCTGAATCTTGCGCTTCATCTTGTAGATCCACGGTTTTGGAACGTGGCAGTCCGGGCACGTCGCCCGAACACCCGTGCGATTCTTGAAGTGGATCGTCTTCTGGTACTCCTGATAGACGTTGTCCTCCATTTCATGGCAGGAGATACAAAAACCCTCCGTATTGGTCGCCTCCAGGATCGTATTAAACCCACCCCAGAAAATGATGCCTGCCACAAACATCAGCAGGCCGCCGGCCGGGATCCACAGGTAATACC
>JANNJF010000320.1:0-1040 GCA_031405715.1 Gammaproteobacteria bacterium
GAATCGACCAGTGAACCCCTTCCCAGGGCGAGAAACTCTGCCCTTCAATCGCCGCGGTGTTGGCGAACACCTGGGCGTAGTCGAAGCTGCCGCACCAGTACAGCACGCCGGCGATGCCGAGCAGGAACCCGAAGTCGCCGACCCGATTGACGAGAAACGCCTTCAGATTCGCGTAGATCGCCGTTTCTCGGGTGTACCAGAAACCGATCAGCAGATAGGACACCAGACCCACCGCCTCCCAGCCAAAAAACAGCTGCAGGAAATTGTTCGACATCACCAGCATGAGCATGGCGAAGGTAAACAAGGCGATGTAACTGAAGAAACGCTGATAGCCCGGGTCGTCGCGCATGTAGCCGATGGTATAGATGTGCACCATGAGCGAAACGAAGGTGACGACCACCATCATCAGCGCACTCAAGGCGTCGATCTGGAATCCGATCTCCATGGGAATCTGGCCGCTCACCCCCCAGACATAGACCGCGCCGTTGAAGGTGTGACCGCCGTAAATAACGTCCTTGAACACCACCAGCGAGAGCGCAAACGCCGTAAACACCCCGAGGATGGCGGCGCTGTGGGCACCGGCGCGGCCGATCACCCGGCCGAACAGGCCAGCGATGAGCGCACCCGCAAGACAGGCGAGCGGAATGGCGAGGTAAATATTTTGCATGTTTTCAAACATGACTCAGCCTTTCAGGGTATCCAGGTCGTCGACGTTGATGGTGTTGCGGTTGCGGAACAGCACGATCAGGATCGCCAGACCAATCGCCGCCTCCGCCGCCGCGACCGTGAGGATAAAAAACACGAACACCTGACCGGCGCTATCGCCGAGATAACGGGAGAAGGCCACGAAATTCATGTTCACAGCCAGCAGATTCAACTCGATCGCCATCAGGAGAATCACGACGTTCTTGCGGTTGAGAAAAATCCCCACCATGCTCAATGCGAACAGGATCGCGCCGAGAATAAGGTAATTGGACAATGCAATCATTTTTTTCCCTTTAAACTGTAGACTGGCGGACCCGTCCGCCTGGCCGCCCACG
>JANNJF010000321.1:0-1631 GCA_031405715.1 Gammaproteobacteria bacterium
ACAAAAAACAGGCCGAGCAGCACGTCGCGGAAGGGCAGAATATCGCTCTCCACCTGATGGCGATATTCAGTCTCGCCAATCATGAGGCCGGCGAGAAAACCACCCAGGGCCATGGACAGCCCGGCGAGATCCGTGAGCCAGGCGGAGGCTAGGGTAATGAGCAGCACCGTCATGCCGAAGAATTCGCGCGAACGCGCCATGGCCACTTCATGGAACATGGGCCGCAGCCACACCCGCCCCACCAGAAAGATCACCACCAGCACCGCTGCGCTCTTCACCAGCGCCCAGCCGAGGGCGGCCGGCAGCGACTGCATCTGGCCATCGCCCGCCAGCATGGGAATGAAAATCAGGAACGGCACCACCACCAGGTCCTGGAACAACAACACGCCGAAGGCGGCACGGCCGTGGCGCGAATGCTGCTCCAGCTGATCCGCCAGCAGCTTCATCACCACCGCCGTGGATGACAGGGCGAGTACGCCACCGACCACCATGGCACTCTCCACGGTCATGCCCAACAGCCAGGCGATACCGCCGAATACCAGACAACTCAGCACTACTTGTGTCCCACCGAGACCCAGCACCGTGCGCTTCATGGCGAACAATTGCGGCAGGGAGAATTCCAGGCCGATGGTGAACATGAGGAACACCAGGCCGAACTCCGCCAGGGTGCGGGTGCCGGCCATGTCGGGTATCCAGCCGAGTCCCGACGGACCGACCAGCAGACCGGTACACAGGTAGGCCAGGATGAACGGCAGGCGCAAATAACGGAACATGGCGACCAACACCACCGACACGCCGAGCAGTATTAGGATGGAATGAAACCCGATCTGGCCCATTAGGATATTATTTCTCGTTTCTATATACTTCCGAGCAGATTACTCTACTCGCCGCTAATTCACGAAACCCATGACCGACAGCATTTCCCTGCAACAACATGGCCGGGCCGTCATCGAACTCGAAGCCGCCGCCCTGACCGCGCTGCTTCCCCGCATCAACGACGACTTCGCGCGCGCCTGCCGACTGATGCTCGCGTGTACAGGGCGAGTGGTGGTGGTCGGCATGGGAAAATCCGGCCACATCGGCGGCAAGATCGCCGCCACCCTGGCCAGCACCGGCACACCGGCGTTCTTTGTGCACCCGGGGGAGGCCAGTCACGGCGATCTCGGCATGATCACCCCGCCGGATGTGGTCATCGCCATCTCCAACTCCGGCGAGACCGCCGAGATCCTCACCATCCTGCCCATCATCAAGCGCATGGGTGTGAAACTCATCAGCCTGACAGGCAACCCGGACTCGAGCCTGGCTAAACTGGCGGACGTGAATCTGGACGTGGGCGTGGCCCAAGAGGCCTGCCCGCTCAACCTGGCGCCGACCTCCAGCACCACCGTCACCCTGGCCATGGGCGACGCCCTGGCGGTGGCGCTGCTCAAGTCGCGCGGCTTCACCCCGGACGACTTCGCCCGCTCCCATCCCGGTGGTAAGCTCGGCCGCCGTCTGTTGCTCTACGTCAGCGACATCATGCACGCCGGCGAGCGCATCCCCCTGGTCAAGGAGGACGCGAGCCTGCGAGACGCCCTGCTGGAAATGACCGGCAAGGGCCTGGGCATGACCGGGGTGTTGGATGCAACGGG
>JANNJF010000322.1:0-5367 GCA_031405715.1 Gammaproteobacteria bacterium
CGCCAGCAGCGCACGGGCGACCGGCCCCGTGAGGGCGGGCACCATGGCGCTGCGCGGTACGTTGTTGACGTTCCAGGTGATTTTGAGACGGTCTCCCAGGCGTAGCTTTTCGATCTCGAGATACTGACGGGAGATTTCGCGTTCCGCCGAAATCGGCACCAGGTTGCGCGCATCCGCCAGCAACACGCGAAACAGATCCGCCAGGTCTTGCAGTGCGGCTTCGGCGCGCGCTGGATCGCTGCGCATCAGGCTGGCAATGCTATTCATGCTGTTGAAGAGGAAATGCGGACGGATGCGCGATTGCAGCGCCTGCATGCGCGCCTCCTGTTTGGATTTGGCATCCAGTTCGGAGCGGTGTGACACGATGAGGTAGCGCAGCCCGAGCACGCTGATGATCGCGCCGACAAAGAGGCTGCGAACCAGCAGGGACATATGCCACGGGGGCCAGCGTTCGCTGGTGAGACCCAGGTCATACAGCGCGAAAACCATGAGCTCGGTGCCCAACGCGATGACGCCCAGCAGCAGGAGTATAACCAGCACCGAGGCGCCCGTCTCCGACAGCCGGCGTATCAGCGGCGACGCCATTTTGAGAACGACCACGCTGATGAACGACAGGATGAGGGCGAAGGCTGTCAGCAGATTCAGTTCCTGCCAGGCGGTTTCGTCAAATACCTCATTTCTGCCGATACTGATGATGGCAGCGATGATGACGGCGATGAAGATGATCCGCAGTGCAATGCTGAAGGAACCGAAATCGGGGAAAAAATGCTGGCCCGGATTATTGGCCTTGGACATGGAGTACCTGTTTCTGACGTTGACGGAGCATGGCCTGGTCCAGGTTAAGTCGGGATCTTTCGCATTCCCGTGGCAAAGGGTCTGAGTATATTGCCAGATAGGTGCTGATTATGACTGATGTGGGGATTTAACCTTAAAGGTTGCGCGCTATGCAAGAATAATGCCCTATTATTGCTCTGTTTTTACCCGCTGAAAGTCAGTATATTCACCAGTTGTGCGACGGGTGGCCTCTTTTAGTGCCGGCACACGGCCCATTCTGGTCATCGGGACGGTGCGCTATCGGTACCCGAAAAAATGACCCAAAAAAAAGACCCCCGTCGAGACGGGGGTCGTAACACCTGGTTCGGCATTCGGGGTGGGGGTGCACAAAGGAGAGTCCGAACCAGGGAATGCTCTTCCGCGCTAAACTACCTACACTGGGCGGGCAGACTGCAAACACTCAACCTACGCGTCAAAAATAGCGTATAACGGCCGGAAGCCACACTGTTTACCGACGGCCGGATTCGGTATACGGATAGAAGGCGGAAGATTGGTTGAGAGCAGGAAACTACGGTGGTGAGATCCGCTTACCCGACGCGCTTGATAAACAAATACTGGCAAACTGATTGAGAATTATGACTAAGGAAAAACCTTGGAACGGACGTTTTACAGAGCCCACGGATGCCTTTGTTGAGGCCTTCACCGCGTCGGTGACGTTCGATCAGCGGCTTTATCGCCACGATATCGCCGGTTCCATTGCGCATGCGCAGATGCTGGCGCATGTCGGCGTGTTGAGCGCGCAGGAGCGTGACGCCATCGTCAAGGGGCTGACAGAAATCGAGGCCGAGATCACGGCGGGGGATTTCCCCTGGAGTATCGCCCTCGAGGATGTGCACATGAACATCGAGGCACGCCTGATTGCACGTATCGGCGACGCCGGCAAGAAGCTGCATACCGGGCGCTCGCGTAATGACCAGGTGGCGACGGACATACGCCTGTATCTGCGCGATGCCATCGACGCCACGTGTGTCGCGCTGCGTAAGTTTCAGAACGCGCTGCTCGATATTGCCGAGCGCGAGGCGGCCACCGTGTTGCCCGGCTTCACCCATCTGCAGGTGGCACAACCGGTGACGTTCGGTCATCACATGCTGGCCTGGTTCGAAATGCTGCAACGCGACCGCGAACGGTTTATGGACAGCCGCAAGCGCGTGAACATCATGCCTCTGGGTTCGGCGGCCCTGGCCGGTACCAGTTATCCCATCGACCGTGCCTATACCGCGCGTGCACTCGGCTTTGATGCCCCTTCCGAGAATTCGCTGGACGCGGTGTCGGATCGCGACTTCGCCATCGAGTATGTGGCGGCGGCGGCGCTGCTCATGACCCATTTGTCGCGCTTCTCCGAAGAACTGATACTGTGGTCCTCCAGCCAGTTTGATTTTATCGAGCTGTCGGATGCCTTTTGCACCGGTTCGTCCATCATGCCGCAGAAAAAGAATCCGGATGTGCCCGAGCTGGTGCGCGGCAAGACCGGCCGTGTGTCCGGCCATCTGGTGGCGTTGCTGACGCTGATGAAGGCGCAGCCGCTGGCCTATAACAAGGACAACCAGGAAGACAAGGAGCCGTTGTTCGACACCATCGACACCGTGCTCGGCTGCCTCAAAGTGTATAGCGACATGCTGCCGGCCATGAAGCTGAAGAAGGAAAACATGGCGCGCGCCGCGGCGCGTGGGTTTTCCACCGCCACCGACCTGGCCGATTATCTGGTCGGCAAAGGCGTACCGTTTCGCGACGCCCACGAGGTGGTGGGCAAGGCGGTGCGTTACGGCATCGACCAGGGCCGCGATCTGGCCAGCATGTCTCTGCAAGAGCTGCGCGCCTTCTCCAAGGTCATCGAGCAGGACGTGTTTGCCATTTTGACCATCGAGGGATCGGTGGCGGCGCGCAATCACGTGGGCGGTACGGCACCTAAGCAGGTCAGCGCCGCCGTTGGCCGCGCCCGCACGCGGCTGCAGGCCGGAACCTAGGACGCAGTGTTCGCAAGGTGCGCCAGCCATCGGTAGTAGGGAGCGAGTATGAGTTATCTACGGCGATTGTCCGATAAGCGCAGATCCACCCCGGGACGTCGTTCCGTGGACACACTGCCGGAAACGAATGTCCGCAGCATGCCGTGGGAAGACCAGCGCACGCAGTTTCTGACGCGCTTCCTGTTCTGGGCGATGTACCTGGTGTATTTCAATCTGGGTGATGTGGCGCCGCGTCTATGGCCAAATCTGTGGGTGGTGAATCTGGTGGCGGTGTTGTATCCACTGCTCACCCTCGGTTATCTGGCGCATGCCTGGCGTCACACCCACTCGCCGGTCCGCTGGCGCCTGGCCATGTGGACCGATCTGTTCATGGTCTCGTTCGCCGTGTTGGCGGACGGACGCATCATGTCGCCGACGTATCTGGCCTATATCATGGTGATCCTGGGTAACGGCATGCGTTATGGCCTGCGTTTCTTCGCCGAGGCGATCATCGGCACGTTTGCCCTGGTGTGTCTCATACTGCTGCTGCGCTTTCCGCAGTATCTTTCCACGGTGTCGATGTCCACGGCCATATTTCTGGCGTTTTTCGGCATCATCATCCTGTATTCCTATTCGCTCATGTCGCGCATCGAACAGGCGCGCTGGAAGCTGGAGAAGGAAAGCAACCTCGACCACCTCACCGGCCTGCTCAACCGCCGCGGCCTGTATGAAAAGTCGAGCAAGCTGTTCCGCAGATTAGACAAGGGCCGGCATAGCGTTACCGTATTATTCGCCGATCTGGATGGTTTTAAGTCCATCAACGATACTCTCGGCCATCCGGCCGGCGACAAGGTGCTGAAGGAAGTCGCACACATGGTGGGTGCTTGCGTGCGCAGCTCGGATGTCGCGGCGCGTTTCGGGGGTGACGAGTTTGTCATGGTGCTGTCGGATTGCCCCCTGGACAACGCCATGCAGGTGGCAGAACGTCTGCAGCAGGCGGTGGCCAAGTGGGCCGGGCAGGCCGGCATTACCCTGAGCGTCTCCATCGGTCTCGGCCAGGCGCCGCAGCATGGCCATGATCTCGATAGCGTGCTGGAGCGGGTCGATTCGGCCATGTATCGCGGCAAATTGTCGTTTGGCAAAGGTGGCATACAGCTGGTCGATGTCGCCAGTTCAAGTTAACACACCACCTTCTGTTTTTACCTTTATCAAGGAGTTGTCATGTCCGATCTCGAACAGCTGACCCTGCGCCTGCGCGAGTTTGCCGAGGTGCGCGACTGGGAGCAGTTTCATTCCCCCAAGAACCTGAGCATGGCGTTGATCGTGGAGGCGGCGGAACTGGTGGAGCATTTTCAGTGGCTCACCGAGGACCAGAGCCGCACACTCTCCGCGGAGAAACTGCGGGAAGTGGAGTTGGAGATGGCGGACATCTTCGTTTATCTGGTGCGCATGGCGGACCGTCTCGGCGTGGATCTGGTGTCGGCGGCCTGGCGCAAAATCGAGATCAACGAAGGTAAATATCCGGCGGACAAGGTGCGCGGCAAGGCCGACAAGGCGCGCGACCGTTAGCCGGGCAGGTTCAACGCCGGTTGTCGCCGGCGCGGCGTGGCGCGCGTGCGCCGGCAGGGTCGTGCCGGTAACGCTCGCGCATCTCGCGTCGCATCTGGCGGCGCTCCGCCGGTGCTGCCTTCTCCCAGCGTTCACGCAGGACACGTCGCTCGTCCATCGGCAGGCTGTGGAACCAGCGTTGCCGTTGTTGGATGCGCTCTTGCTCTTCCGGTGGCAGTTGCTTGAAGCGCTGGAAGCGCTTTTGGATGGCGTCGCGCTGTTGCGGGCTCAGCTTCTGCCAGCGCTGCCAGCGTTGCTTGGCCTCGGCGCGCTGTTCCGGACTCATGGACGACCAGCGCACGGCGCCTTTGCGGAATGCCTCCTGACGTTCCGGCGGCAGCTGGTCCCAGCGATCGCGCAGGGGGGCAAGGGCCTGTTGTTCCTGGGTGCTGAGCGTATCCCAGTGCTGGTTGCCGGGTGCTTCGGCGTCCGCGCGGGTGCCGACACTGGCCAGCAGCATCAGCAGCAGTGCAATCATCCGGCTATTCATGTTTGTCATGCTTGCTGTCCTCAGACGGCTTGTCCGTCATCGCGGTTGCGTCCGCAAACTGCGCAGGATCGACGGATTCACCCTTGACGGTCTCCCAGTTACCGAGAAATTCGAGCATTTCCATGGGGGGTGCCGGCTCCGGCGGTGCTGAGTCGGCCGCGCTGGGTGTTGCGGTGAGCAGGGCGTAGAGCATCATCCATTCAGCTGGCATCGGTGTCGCTCGCCAGCCACTGGTAAAAATCCAGATCGGTAAACAACTCCAGGTTTTCCGTCGAGCTCAGCAGTTCGAGCTGTTCCAGTGCGGCGGGTGTGTGATTGGACGGCCCGTTGAACCACAGTGCCCACGACAGGAGGGCGGCCGCCGCCAGCGCCACGCCCCCGGCGGGCCACAACATGCCCGAGACGTCGACCACGACCATGGCCGCCAAGCCATCCTGGCGCGTTTGACCTGTCGCCGGCTGCAGCATGGAGGTTGAGTATTCGCGCGCGGGC
>JANNJF010000323.1:0-9706 GCA_031405715.1 Gammaproteobacteria bacterium
GCGACAGCATCGCAACCGGACCCGTGTGCAACTGCGGGCACGATCCCCACAGCGCCGCCACGATCACTGGCACAAACGATGCGTAGAGCCCGTAGACCACGGGCAATCCGGCGAGCTGAGCGTAGGCCATCGACTGTGGCACTAGCACCAGTGCCACAGTGATGCCGGCAATGACGTCGGCGCGCAAAACCTCACGGTCGCGCAATTTGGGCAGCCAAGAAAGGAACGGCAGGAAGCGCTGCGCCCAAGGTGAAAGCAGAAAATCAGCGGCAGTTGCGATAATACGGCTCATGTGGCACTCATCTGATTTCAGTGCGCCCTCGCCAGATGCCGCTTGCCAGCGCAATGCCATGTGCACCGTGATGGCGCGCGGTGTCTAGGTATTCCGGCCGCATGCCACCGAGCGCGTAAACCGGTAGCGCGGCGTTGCGTGCGAGGTCGGCGAAACATGCCCAGCCCATACCCGATTCGCCCGGATGACTGGCCGTCGGCAATACCTGCGAGAGCACGGCGAAGTCGGCGCCAAGCTCGGCGGCGCGCGCCAGCTCCGCGGCGTTGTGGCACGACACCGCCCACAAGCGCGTACGCGGTCGCGTCGTGAGACGCGCCAGCTGTGCACCGGAGGAATGCACGCCGCAGACACCGGCCTTGCGTGCCAGCATCTCGTCGCCGTGTACCAGCACCTGTGCCCGATATCGGTAGGCCAGTTCGGCCACGCGCCGCGTGAATTGCACGAGCTGCTCGGGCGCCATCGCGCGCTCGCGCACCTGGATCAGGCGCAGGCCATGCGCCAGCGCCGCCTCCAGGCGCGGCATGAATGCCGCCGCGCCGTACTTGCCGGCGTCGGTGATGGCATAGAGCGGCGGCAGGCTGAGCGCCTGCAACACCTTGCCGTTGGCGGGCAGCAACGGCGCGACGCTCACCGCCGCCGGATCCTCCCACGACACGCGCTGGCCCTCGCGCCCGTGCGGCGTGCCGTGCCAGGCGGTGACGCGGAAAAAATGTAGCCGCACGGTCTTGTCCGGGTAGGCGTGCTCGTAGGTCAGCCACGGCTGCGCGCCGTCGATCTCGACGCCGATCTCCTCGTGCAGCTCGCGCGCCAGCGCCTGCTCGGCGCGCTCGCCGGCGTCGAACTTGCCGCCGGGGAATTCCCAGTAGCCGCCCGAGATCTTGCCGAGCGGGCGTTCGGCCAGCAGCACGCGTCCGTCGGCGCGCTGCACCACGGCGACGGCCACGTTGACGAGCGGCCGGGCGGCGGTCACGAGACCTCCTCGAAGTCGATGCTCAGCGGGTCCGGCGCGAGCGGGAGGAACCGGCCGTCGGCGAATGCCATATGATCGGGGTGAGCGCGGTAGCCCGCAATGACCTCGGGCGCAGCGAAGCGCACCAGCCAGCAGTAACGGTACTTGGCGTCCGGGCGCAGCGCGCGCCCGGTGAACACACCGCGCACCCCCGGGATCGCGCCGAGCGTTTGGCGACCGCTCGCCATCACGGCCCGCGCCTGATGCTCGCCCTCGCCAGGCGCGACGTTATAAAGGATGCAATGCTCCACGGCGCCCCCCCGGGGCCGGCAGTGCGCCAGCGCGCTGTCCGCGCGGCCGGCCCCGCCCGCAAGCCGCAGACAGCGCTCGACCTCCGCGCCCAGCGCCTGTTGCACGCCCGTCATCAAGCGCAGGTATCCGTTGCGCGGGCTAGAGCGCAGATTCCGGCGCAGTCGCTCCCCGGCCGCGCGCGACAGGCCGGCGTAGTGGTTGATCTTGACCACGCCGTTCTCAATCAACTGCCGATACTCCGCGTCGGTGAATTCCTTGACCGCGTCCACGGTCAGCGGCAGCGCCAGCGCCGCGCGGATCTGCGCGAGCCTGGCAAAATCGAGCTGGGTCCGCGGCGGCAACTGCCCGGTGGTAATGACCAGGAAATCGACACCGCTGCGCTCTACGTACTCCCGGACCTCGGCGAGCGCGGCGTGTCGCTCGCCCGGGCGATGTGCGATGCCGTTCAACCCACCCTCCACGGGCACGCCGCAGGCATGCGCCATCTCGACCACGGCGCGCGTACTGGCGACGTATTCCTCGAGCACGAGAGCCGACTCCGGCGCGTTCACCACAATGCTGTTGCACCCAAGACTGATGGCGCGCGCGACGGAGGCGACCGAGGCGGCGCGGTTGAACTGGATGGCGACGGGAACCCTGGCGCGGCGTGCCGCCGCCTCGACCGCCGGCAAAAAATACTCGGCCGCGAGGTACTCGAGATGCGGTTCCGCTATGCTGAGAATTACTGGCGCGCGGCAGTTCTCGGCCGCCTGCACCGCGGCCGCGAGGAAATCCAGACTCGCCAGGTCGAAGGCGCACACGGCATAGCCGTGGCGTCCGGCGTGCCCGAGCAAATCTTTCGCATCGACAAGCGGCATGAGCTATCTCTGTTCGCGCGGCGCGTTGCGCTCCCGTCAATCGTCGACGGGGCTTTGTGGCCCGGCCGGCGGCGCGTCGCGCGCGGTGCCGGCGAGGTGACGACGGGCTTCCTGCAAAACGAAGTCCCGGAAGGCCTCGGCAACGCAGGAGAAACGTTTCTCCTGTCTATGGACGAGACACCAGGAATATTGCAAGGGCATGGAGGCAATATCGAGGACCACGAGCCGCCCGACATCCCGCTCGAGCGCCACGCTTTGCAACGGGACGACCGCCACCCCGAGCCCGGCCTGGACACCCTGTTTGATCGCCTCATTACTGTTGACCGCCATGACAGCCGAGACGGCGAAACCTTGCTGGACGAAAAAATGCTCTATCATGCGGCGCGTCTCCGAGCCCGGCTCGCGCAACAGAAACGGTTCTTGCACCAGCCGCCACGGCGGCACCGCGCGCTCCCCGGCCAGCACGTGACCGGGCGGGGCGATCGCCACCAGCGGATCGGCGAGAAACGGCTCGGCCACGAATGCGAAGTCCGGCGGCGGTGAGGCCATGACGATCATGTCACGCTCGTTGGCCTCGATCTGTTCGAGCATGACCTCACGATTGGCGATAAGCAGATCCACGTCCACACCCGGGTGGCGCCGCACGAATTCCGCCAGCAGCTGTGGCACGAAATACTTGGCCGCGGGCGCGATGGCGAGCCGCAGTTGACCGCCTTGAATGCCCTTGAGCCGGTCGAGCACAGTCTCGGCCGCGGCCAGCTGGCGGCTTATTTCCCGGCAATAGTGATAAAGCTCGCGGCCCGCCTCGGTGAGATGTGTGCGCTTGCCGATCTGCTCGAACAGCGCCACGCCGAGGTTATCCTCGAGCTGCTTGACCTGCATCGAGACCGACGGTTGGGTCATACCGAGCATCTCGGCCGCGCGCGTAAAGTGCAGGAGCCGGGCAACGGTTTCGAAAACCACGAACTGTCTTAAGGTGGAGTTCTTCATGAATTCAATCCGGCCAGATCCGTTCGGGATGCAGGTTTTCCCAGGGCCGGTCAAGGCACGCGCGCGGTGGCTGGCTGGCCTGGCGCGTGGCACCCGCCGCACCGGGCGCGACGGGGTTGGGCGTAACGGCGGCCGGCGCAGACGACGGCTGCATGGCGCGACGCACACCCTGAGCAAGCTTGCCGGCAAGATCTTTCTTGGTCATACGCTCAACACCTCTTCGATAATGGCCTCGATCTCGGTCGCGGCAGCCTGGCCGCGCAGGCCGAGGTCGTACACGCTGCATCCCTCCAGGGCGGCGTGGCGGTAGCTCGCTCGCCGCGTAAGCCCGTGGACCAGGGCGGGGATGCTGAATTCCTTCATGGCAGATTCCATGGCGCGCGACATGGCGCTGCGCGCCTCCATCTGGTTCACTACCAGATAGGCCCGGATGTCCGGGCGCTGCCGCCGTGCCTGCACCACCAATTCTTCGAGGCGCGTGCTGGCCCACAAATCCATCGGCGACGGCAGCACCGGAATCAGCAGCACGTCGGCGCCATCCATCGCGGCGGCCACGCTGACGTCGGTCGCGGACGGCGGACAGTCAACCACGACGTAGTCGTACTGCCCTCCGAAGAACGGAAGTGCGGCGCGCGGTTCACGCGGCATCGCCACCACCGGAACCGGGAAACGGCCGGAGCCGCGCGCCCACATCGTCGCCGAACCCTGCGGGTCGGCATCGACCACCACACAGCGGCCGCGGCGCGCGAGCCCGGCGGCCAGGTTCATTGCCAGCGTGGTCTTGCCCACGCCGCCCTTCTGGTTCAACACCGCACAGGTCGTGGCGATCATGCGCGCTGCTCACGCGCGCCGCTCGAGCTCGCTGGCGCGTTGCGCAAAGGCCAGATCCTCCGGGCCGATCGCCGTATCGTTGCGCGCATGGATCGTAATATTGGCGTGGGTCTTTCCGAAACCGATGTCGGGGTAATACCCGGTTTCCTTGGACAAGTCGGCCAGTCGGTCGAGAAAAGCGCGCGTCTCGGCGTAGGTGCCGAACTCGAACCGGCGAAACAGGTTGGCGGGGCGCTCGCTGTGGGTCCAACCCTGCGCAATCGTCGTGTCGTCTCTCATGCTGCCTCCGGTTGTGTTGACGCTCATCCCGTTCCATTCCCGTTCCAGCCAGGTTAGCCGCATTCGCTGGTCGTGGCCTGGGCACCGGCGGTGTCGGTGAAATTGCTCCGCGCCATCACCCCCGGCCGGCACCGAGCGCCCGCAGCCGGCGTTCAAGATGCTGCTGGTGCTGCCGCTCGTCGTCCAGGATGCGCGCGAAGGCAGCGTGATTGGCGGCGTCGCCGATGCGTTCGCAGAACCGGGTCGCCTCCTCGTAGAGACGTACGGCCTCGGCCTCGGTCGCGAGACCGTAGCGCAGCAATTCGACATGCGAGCGCCCGGACTGCGGGGCGCGCGGCTGACCGGCGCGCGGCGTCACACCGAGACGCAGCATCTGGCCAATGAACACCTCGGCATGCTGGAGCTCCTCACGTGCGCCATCGCGCAACTCGGCCGCCAACTCCGGCAACCGCCAACTCTCCGCCAGCACCGCCTGCAGCGTGAACTGCTGCGCGGCGCTGAACTCGTGGTTCACGGCGCGCTGCAGATAGCCGATGATGCGCGGATGCCCGCTCATGCACGACCTCGCTGGCCAGCAGCGTTGCGTGGCACGCGTTTACCCGGACCGCATTCAGCTCGTGGCGATGTCGCCATCGCGGCCGCCGCCGGTACCGTTCGGCTTCTTCGGAAGAATGCCTTCCACCTCGTCGTGCGGACGCGCAATGATGTGCGCCGCCGCCAGACCGTCGCCCACGCGCTCGCAGGCATCCGCCCCAGCGCGCACCGCGGCATTCACCGCGCCGGTCTCGCCGCGCACCAGCACGGTGACGTAGCCGCCGCCGACAAACTGCCGGCCGATCAGACGGACTTCGGCGGCCTTGGTCATGGCATCCGCCGCTTCAATGGCCGGCACCAGCCCGCGTGTCTCGATCATGCCCAATGCAATACCTGTTTTTTCGCTTGCCATTTTCGATCTCCTGCTATCAAGTTAAGAATCGTTGAAACCGCCTTACTGCCACTCTCACTCAGCCCGGCGCACCCGCTGGACCTATTTGTGTTCGTCCTCAGTTTTCTATGAACGCCATTCCGCTTCACTCCAGTGATCGATAATGCCGCCGATGGTCAAATCGGTGGTGATCATGGGATTATCCGTGGCGAATCGCGCCGCCGATGTCCCGATGGTGACCACGAAGTCGCCGGGCTTGCAGCCGATCGGATCGAGCGCCACCTCCAGGTTGCCGCGATAATCCTCGACCACGCGCAGCGACTTGGCGGCCAGCCAGAAATTGCGCTTGGTCGTGACCAGATCGCGCACCACGCGTTGAATCATCATGGTTATTTCTTCCCGTCCTTCGCGTCGTCTTCCCAGTAGTCGATGATGCCGACGATGGTGTAGTCGCTCGGGTAGTCGTTGCTGCCGGCGGCGGTACGTGCCGCCGAACTGCCGACCACGATGACCCAATCGCCCGGCTTGCAGCCCACCGGATCCACCGCCACCTGTTTGCCGCTGCTGCCGCGTTCCTTGACCACCAGCAAGCGCCGGTTGCCAAGTTGACCGATACGCGCTGTGGCAACCAATGTCTTTTCCACCTGACAAATTTTCATTGCTATGACTCCGCCTTGTTGCAACCACAGGCACATTGCTCGCCCGACGCCGCATCCGCTTCCCCGATTTCCTCGAGGCGGCAGCCCGGCGTGCGGTCCATAACCGTTGCGTACAGGTACAACCATCCCGCGTCCACCAGCTCCGGGTAACGCGCCCGGATCGCCCGCGTCAGACGCCGTGCCCGTCCCACGGAACGCTCACGCGATCCCGGCAAGCGGCCGTCGTAGCGAAAGTGCACGAACACCGGGATCGGCAGGCCGCGGGCCATGTTCACCTTTTTGAAAATCTTGATGCCCACGTCCATGTCCGCCGCACCTTCTTCCACCGTTTCCATCTGAGCCTGGTAGGCGAGATTGCGTAACTGCACGTCGTCGAAGCCGTCTCCCACCGTGATGAAGCGCTCGGTGTGGCCGAGATCGGCGTAGCGGCCGTGGTGATAGGCGCGTACGTATTCGATCTGGGCCATGTTGTTCTTCAGCAGGTAGCCGCAGAACCAGCGCATGCCCTCGCTCGCAGTGTCATCCGCAGCCACCCCGGCCGTTTCGGCGACCGCGAGGCGTATCGCTTCCTTCGCCTGTTCGCGGGCCAGGGTGCTGGTCTGGTCGAATAGCCGGCTGTTATCGATGTAACGGTTCAGGCTCATTTCGCCGGACGCATCCGGTACATGTAGCTTGATGGCATCGGTGTCGGTATCGACACCGATGAGCAGTGTGGCCACCGAGGCGCCACAGCAATGACTGTTTTCGATCGCCTTGCCAAACGCCATCAGACGATCGAGCAGCGCTTGCGCCGCCTTGCCCGCGTCGCTGCCATGGGCGGCACAGCCCTCGTGCGCCGGGTCCGAGCTGCTGGTGTGGTACACACCGATCTTGAGATAGCGCGTCGGCTCGCTCGCCGGATTGGGCAGGCCCTCACGATAGCGGCGCAGCTCGATCTCCATCCAATTGCGCATGCTCTCTTCGATGTCGAACATCGAACCCGCGAAGGATTTTCGATTCGCCACCACCGCCGGCGGAATGCGCAGTATGTAATCCACCACCCCGCTCAGTCGACCATCGGCGCAGGGCGTGATGTCGATGGCGTGGAAACCCCACTTGCGGATCAGTTCATCCGCCGGTTCTCCCTCGGCGTGATCCGTCTGGCTGCGATCGAACTCGGATTGCGCCAGCCCCAGGAAAGTACGGAAGGCACTGTAGGCGTACAGGCCACGCATGTTGAGCGGCGCCACCCAGGTTGATTTCAAGCAGCTGTCCGGCAGCTCGAATCCCAGGCGGTTCGTGACCAGCGACTGGGCGCGGTCGGCAAAACCCTCCTGCCACTGCATGGCCGCCACTTCCTTGAGTGCCGGCTCGATGGCATCGAGCGCCGAGGTGATCTGGCCTTCCCGCTCCAACAAGCGACGGTTATGCGCCGGATCGTAGAGCGGATGGGCCCCGGTGGGCACGGACGTCGGTACAGCACGGGTTGCGTAGCCGAAAAGCGCAACATACGGATCGGTCACCGCACTCGGCGCATAGCCCGACTCACCGGGGGCATAGATCCCGCCGGTGTGGCTTGTTCGCTTAGCGCGTGTTGTGATCATTACGTTTCGTCCTCAGTCCCGACTAACCCTGTGCCCCACCCGACAACGTGACCCTGGCCACCGTCTTCGACGACCATCCCATCATGCCGGTGATATGCTGCGTGGACACGCGGTGATTGCCCTTGCCCTTGAACTCCGTGGCGCTGGCAAAGGCGTGCGGCTTGCCCTGGCGCTCGCTCGGATTACGTTCAATGGCGATGTATCCTTCCGTACCGCCCACATTGCTCTGCATCCCCCAGGCGCCACCCGTGATCGCCGGGCCTTCCTCGCGACCTTCGCCGGTAATGCGCGACTTGTCCTCGACGGGTGCGGCCTTGGCGCGTGGCGAGAAATGAAATTCCTGGTTGCCCGTAATCTTGCCGCTACCGCAGGCAAAGGTGCCGGTGATGCGACCCTCGGCGCTCGGCGCCTGCACTGCGGTCTTATCCTCGCGCAACTGCGCCTCGCGCTGGGGTGAGCGCACGCTGAAGCGGGTATTAATCCGATCCACCGAACTGGCCGTCATACTCTCCTCCACGTCAGCGCGATAGTAGGCGGTGCCGGTGATGCTGCGCGCATCGCCGCGCTGCGTGCCGGTGACATGCTCCACGCTGTTCGCCGTGTTGCCGGTGACGCGCTGGCCCTTGCCCAGGCCTGGCGCCACCCGCTGCGCGGCGGCAGTCGCCGCCGCGGCATCACAATGTGTCTCAACCTCGCCCGGGCCGACATAGGGCGTTCCGGTAATCGGCGAGCACACACCCGGTTCAGCACCGGTGACACTGGTATTGTGCTCCACCGCCACACCGGTGATGCGTTGACGGGACCAGGACTCGGACATCGACACTTTTTCGCCGGTGACCGGGTCCGCACGGCCATTCATGCCCATGCTGGCAGCCCCGCGTGCAGCAGTGCGGTTATCCGACACCTCGCACAAGACTTGCCGGCTCGCGGGCATCAGATACTGATTGCCGGTAAGCGTGCGGCAGGAGCCCGGCTCATCGCCGGTGACACGCATGCTGCGACCGATTGCCGTGCCGGAAATTGGCAGGCCATCTTCAGACTGTTCCAGGGCACGCTCGCGATTGCGTTCGCGCGAGCCGATGGACTTGGCGGAACGACCAAGATTACCGCCGAACACACTCTGCCCATGGGGATCATGCATGCGCTTGAACTGCGCGCCGCTATAGGCGCCCTGTTCATCGCGCAGAATAAGATCGTCGGCGATCTCCTGATCGGCTTCGCCGGTGATGCGCAATGACGGATTGGATTCGTCGCCGGTGATCTTGACGGTGCTGCGCACTTGACTACCGGTCACCACCAAGCCACCCGCGGTGCGCGCCGCACCCACCTTGACGCCGCCCATGCGCGGTACATAACCGGACTCAGTGCCGATGTACTGGGAGCCGGTCACCGGCAAGGCCGCGCCGGGCTCATCACCGGTGACGCTCTTGCCCTGACCGATACGCACGCCGGTCACCTTCTGCCCGGCATAGGTCTGGGTGTTCGCCACCTTGGGAGGATACTGTATCGGCTTGGATTCGCGCACACGGCCACTGGGACGCGTGGGCGTGTTGTCGCTACGCCCATTGCGTGCGCGTTCGGCGCGCATGGCCTGCGACACCTGACGACTGCTGCTGGCAGGGCTGCAATGATTATTGGTAGCGGATGGGGTCGATGACGACGCTGTCACCATCGGCGGTGTCTGAAGGCTCCGCTGCAGACCCGTCTTGCCTTGCACCAGGGCCGCACGCCGCGCCAATGACGCGGCGCGGCCACCGAGGGTGGTGCTCTGCGTCGATGCCTGCGTTGCAAAGGTCTGCACGGCTACTGGAGTCGGTGATGGCATGGCCGTCACGGAAGGTGACAATACCACCGGCGCTGTCGTTTCGCTTTTCGCCGTGTGCTCGCCCGTACGGGACCGTTCAACCGCCGGAGGCAGGGCTGATTTGCCCTGCACCAATTGCATGCGGCGTTCGCGTGACGCATCGCGCCCGCCGGTTGCCTTCATCGCCTTATTCGATTGCTGCATCACATCACCTCTGTTTCAGTG
>JANNJF010000324.1:0-6940 GCA_031405715.1 Gammaproteobacteria bacterium
GTGCGGCGGTGTTCTGTCCGCGCAACAAAGATTTCAGTACCGGCCAGACATTCTCCAGCACCTGCGTCTGTGCCTCGGCCCGCGGGTGCAGGCCGTCGGCCTGCATGAGATCCGGTTTGAGCGCTATGCCCTCCAGTAAAAACGGCACGAGTGGAATTTTCAGCTCACGCGCCAGGTCCGAGTACACGGCGTGAAACTTTTCCGTATACGCGGGTCCATAGTTGGACGGTAGATGCATGCCGATGAGCACGACCTGGGCACCTTGAGCGCGCGCCAGTTTGGTCATGGCCGCGAGATTGGCGCGCATCGAGGTGAGCGCCAGTCCACGCAGGCCGTCGTTGGCGCCGAGTTCGATGATGACCAAGTCGGGATGGTGCAGGGCCAGCGCCCGCGGCAGGCGTGCGCGGCCACCGCCGGTGGTGTCGCCGCTGATGCTGGCGTTGATCAATTGATGCGGGTAGCCTTGCTGCTTCAGACGTTGTTGCAATAGGCTGACCCAGCCGGTGTTCACGTCGATACCATAACCGGCGCTCAGACTATCGCCCAGTACCAGCACCACCGGTGTGCGCGCCAGCGACGGCGGGCCGGACAACAACAGGCATATCAACAGGAGAGTTTGTTTCCACATGAATGAGCATTACACCACGCCCATGGTCCAGGCGCAAAACGTGAGCAAGCAGGTGGACAGCCCCGAGGGCCCTCTGTTGCTGCTGGACGATATCGATCTTTCCATCGTTGCGGGCGAGGCGGTGGCCATTGTCGGCGCGTCCGGTTCAGGAAAATCCACCCTGCTGGGCCTGCTCGCGGGTCTCGATATGCCGACAGATGGCGGCGTGTCCCTCGATGGTATCGCGCTGAATACCCTGGACGAAGACGGCCGCGCACGCCTGCGCGCCGGTCGCGTCGGATTTGTGTTTCAGTCTTTCCAGCTGCTGCCGGGGCTCACGGCCCTGGAGAATGTCATGCTGCCCCTGGAACTCGCGGGGCACGCTGCGCCCGCCGCGGCCGCACGCGCCGTGCTCGAACAGGTGGGCCTGGACGTTCGCCGGCACCACTATCCGAATCAATTGTCCGGCGGCGAGCAGCAGCGTGTCGCCATTGCGCGCGCGTTTGTCGCCAGCCCGAAAATCCTCTTCGCCGACGAGCCCACCGGCAGCCTGGATCAGGCCACCGGCCAGCGCGTCATCGAAATGCTGTTCGCCCTGAATCGCGAGCACCGCACCACCCTGGTGTTGGTGACGCACGATGAAGACGTGGCGCATTACTGTCATCGCAGCCTGCGGCTGGCGTCCGGTCGCCTGCTGTTGCCGTCGGCGCAGGCCTTGGGTGCCGGCGCATGAAACGTTTTGTCTTTGCCTTGCGTCTGCTGGCGCGCGACTGGCGCGCCGGCGAGATGCGCGTGCTCGCGGCGGCCCTGGTGATCGCCGTGGCCAGTATGACGTCCGTGGGTTTTTTCACTGATCGCATCCGTGTGGCCATGCAACAGCAGACCGGTGAGCTGCTCGGCGCCGATCTCGTGCTGCTGTCCACCGCGGCACCGCCCGCTACGTGGAGCGCACAGGCGCAGGCGCATAATTTACGCAGCGTACAGACCCTGAGTTTCCCCAGCGTGGTGCTGGCAGGCGAGCGCACCCAGCTCATGGAAGTGAAGGCGGTGAGCAGCGGTTATCCCTTACGCGGCGTGCTGCGCGTGGCGCTTTCCGGTTATGGCGCGGAGCAGCCGACGGATTCCATTCCCGAAGTTGGCACGGTCTGGCTGGACGCGCGTGCCCTCAACGCCCTCGGTCTGGTGGTGGGGGATACGCTGCAGCTGGGTGCGCTGGACATCCGTGTGACCAAGGTGCTGGCGTATGAGCCGGATCGCGGCGGCGACTTCTTCAGTATCGCGCCACGCCTGATGATGAATAGCGCGGACGTGCCACGCACCGGATTGCTCGGGCCCGGCAGCCGGGTGAGCTACCGCCTGCTGCTCGCCGGACGGCGCGATGCGTTGCAGGCGCTGCGGAACAAGCTTGAACCATCGCTTGAGGCCGGCCAGCGTTTTCTCGACGCGAGTGACGCGCGCCCGGAGCTGAAAAGCGCGCTGGAGCGGGCGCAGCGTTTTCTCGGCCTGGCCGCGTTGGTGAGCGTGATCCTCGCGGGCGTCGCCGTGGCCAGCGCCACCCGCCGCTACGTCGCGCGCCATCTCGACAGCAGCGCCCTCATGCGCTGCTTCGGCGCTACGCAGAATCAGATCACCCTGCTGTTCGGTTTGCAGATGCTGGTGCTCGGGCTGGTGGCGAGTCTCGTCGGCTGCGCCATCGGTTATGCCGCGCAGGAAGTACTGGCACGCCTGCTCGCGGGCATCATCAGCGGCAAGTTGCCGGCGCCGTCCGCCTGGCCGGTGCTGGTGGGTGTGCTCACGGGCCTCATTACCCTGGCGGGTTTTTCGCTGCCATCCTTACTGCGTCTGAAGAGTGTGCCGCCGCAACGGGTGCTGCGGCGTGACATGGGGCCGTTGCCGTCGCGCAGCATTACTTTATACGGCGCGGCCCTGGGCGCCATGGCGGTGTTGCTCGTGTGGCAGGCGGGGGATACAACGCTGGCCGTGTACGTCATCGGCGGTGTCGTGGCCGCGCTGCTGGTGTTGGCGTTATCGGCCTACCTGTTGGTGCGCGCGCTGGGCGTCCTGCGTGGACGCGTGGGAGTGGCATGGCGTTATGGCATGGCGAATATCGCGCGGCGTTCCAGCGCCAGCGTGGCGCAGGTGGTGGCCTTTGGCATCGGCATCATGTTGCTGTTGTTATTGTCCCTGGTGCGCGGCGATTTGTTGTCGGCCTGGGAGAGAACCCTGCCGCCGGATGCGCCCAACCAATTTCTCATCAACATCCTGCCGGAACAGGTGCAAGCCGTGCAGCAGTTTCTCAACGAACGTTTGCAGGATGGCGCCGCCACACACCCCGCGCCGGTATTGCATCCCATGGTGCGCGCGCGGCTGACAGCCATTAACGGACGCGAGGTGTTGCCCGTGGATTACGCCGACGACCACGCCAAACGCCTGATGGAGCGTGAGTTCAACCTCTCCTGGGGCGATACGCTGCAGGCGGATAACCTTATCGTCGCCGGACAGTGGTGGGGTAGTGCCGGACGCGGGCGGCCGGAGTTGTCCGTGGAGAAGGGCTTGGCCGCGACCCTCGGCCTGCGCCTGGGGGACGAACTCACCTACCGCATCGCCGACCGCGAACTGCGCGCGCGTATCACCAGTCTGCGCACGGTATCCTGGGATTCATTCCGCGCCAACTTCTTCGTGCTCACACCGCCCGGGGTGCTGGAGGATTACCCGGCGACCTACATCACGAGTTTTTATCTGCCGCCCACGACGCGCGACCTGCTGGGCGCCCTGGTGCGGACCTTCCCCAACGTCACCATCATCGACGTGGACGCCATGATGACGCGTGTGCGTTCCATCATGCAGCGCGTGAATCTGTCGGTGCAATATGTGTTTCTGTTCACCCTGCTCGCGGGCCTCACGGTGATGTATGCCGCGATTCAATCGACACGCGACGAACGCGTGCACGAAAGTGCCTTGCTGCGCACCCTGGGCGCGAGCCGCCGGCAACTGCTGCAGGGACTGGCGGCGGAATTTATGATCCTCGGTCTGCTGGCGGGTCTGCTGGCGTCCTTCGCCGCCACCCTGGCGGGTTATGTCATCGCCAAACAGGTGTTTCACTTCGACTACGCCTTCGACCTGCAATTGTGGCTCGTCGGTACCTTGGGTGGCGCGCTCTGCATCGGCTTCTTCGGCGTGTGGGGCACACGCTTCATCCTGCATCAGCCGCCGTTGCAGGTGTTGCGCGAGCTATAGCCGCCTTGGGAGTGCGGGAGCTTGCTCCCGGCTAGTGTGTAGTGCCCTACCTAATAGGCATTATATATAAACAGCGGCGGCAAGCCGCCGCACTCCACTTTTCTAAACGATGTTGGTTGGTTTGCCATCCAGGCTTACTTGATTCTTTTCTTCCCAATAGGCCTTCAAGCCATCCTGCCCTTTTTTCTCCGCCCAGTTATTCAATTGCTCGCGTTCGTTTACATAGTCATAAAACGGAACCCCCATGCCGCAAGACGTCTGAACCAGATCGACCGACAGATCGAAAATTTGCCTGGCACCGGGTAAGGGATGCAGCAGAGAAAATAATTGGTTCCATTCCGCGTCTTTTTGGTGAACGACCTTGGCCTGTCCATAGAGGCGCAAAATAAGCGGGTCTCCATCAAAGGCACAAAACATCAACGTCATGCGCGGGTTTTCCTGGACATGGGCAGCCGTCTCATTGCCGCTACCGGTCGCATTTAGCCAGATGACCCTGTTGGCATTAATGACACGCAATGAATCCATGCCTTTAGGGGAGATGTTAACCCTGCTATCGGATGTGGCAGTGCCGACAAAGAATATTTTCTGCGCTGCAATAAACGCAGTCAGTTTTTCTGGTATTTCCGAATATCTCTGGGCCATTCCTGTGTCTCCATTGAACACTCAAGGGGTAAGTTCAGCATGCCGGTCGTTCGGATAAAACGCTGCGTGAAGGAAGCGCTTGGTGGATTTTTTGCACAAGCTCCTATTTGAGCAGTGCGGGAGCAAGCTCCCATTAATATCTAGTGCCCTACCTAAGAACCATATTAATAAAAGCGGCGGCTAGCCGCCGCACTCCGGGACGGGTAAGAGCACGCGATTACTGCGCCGGTACCGTGCGCCCCGCGGCCCACTGACGCAGCGCCGCCACATCCTCCGCCATGACCACCGACAGCGGCCGGGTCTGTTGCAGTTCCGCCAGTACGTGCGCGGTGCTCACCGGTTGCTGTCCGCCGTTGGCGGCGTAGCGCGCGGACACCACCGCCTGCTCCAGTTCCGCACCGGAGTAACCGTCGCTCGCCTCAGCCAGGACATTCAGATCGAAATTCTCCACGGGCATGGCGCGCTTGCGCAGGTGGACCGCGAGGATGTCGCGGCGCGTGGCGGCGTCCGGCAGGTCGACGAAGAATATCTCGTCCAGGCGACCCTTGCGCAGCAGTTCCGGTGGCAGGGACTGGACGTCGTTGGCGGTGGCGACGATGAAGACCGGCGCGCTGTTCTCCGCCATCCAGGTGAGCAACGTGCCGAGTACGCGACGGCTGGTGCCGGTGTCGTCGCCGCTGCCGGCGATGGCCTTTTCGATTTCATCCACCCACAGCACACACGGCGCCAGCACCTGCGCCGCCTTCAGGGCCTCGCGGATATTTTTTTCGGTCTCGCCGATGTATTTGTTGTAGAGCGCGGCAAAGTCCAGGCGCAGCAGCGGTACGCCCCACACGCCCGCTACGCACTTGGCCGCCAGGCTTTTGCCGCAGCCTTGCACCCCCAGGAGCAGCATGCCCTTGGGCACGTCGTGGCCGGCCTTGCCGCTGGCCGCGAGAAACGGTTGCTTGCGGCGTTGCAGCCAGTCCTTGAGACGCGTCAGGCCGCCGAGATCGGCGAAGCCGGCGGTCTCATATTCGAAGGACAGCATGCCTTCCTTGCCCACCAATTGCATTTTCGCCGCCTGCACCGCGGGGATGTCGCTGTGGGTAATGGCATTATCGTTGTTGATGGCGTTGCGTATCAGACGTGTGGCGTCGCTCAAGGACAGCCCGCGCAGGTTTTGTATCAGCAACTCCAGCGCGTCTTTATCGGCCTTGAGTTTTTGTTTGTTTTTCAGGCTCCAGACCTTGGCCTCGTCCAGCACCAGCTGGCGCAGCTTGTGTTCGTCCGGCAGGGTCAGCGCGTAGCGCGCGCACAGACTCTTGAGCTCCGTCGGGATCTCCATGGCATGGCTCAACAACACCAGGGTGTTGCCGTTGATCTCATAGTTCTGGGCGATTTCTTTCAGATAGCGCACGATGCGCGGGTTGCCGATATAGGGATGGAAATCCACCAGGGCGATGACGCTGCGGCGGGTGTTCTTGAGCACCGCCGCGAGCATGTCCTCCGGGTCCAGGGTGGGGTTGTCCGGTGCATTGCGCGTGTCCGCCACCGACCAGCCTTCCGCGCTGGTGATCTGGCCGGACGCCACGTGCTCTTTCAATCCATCGGTGGCGGTCCATACCACCAGCCGATGGTGGTCGGCACCGCTGATGATCTTGAGTAACTCCAGGGCGCGCCGTTCTTCCTGGGTCTCCACCACCAGTATCGGGAAATGGGACTTGATCAGGACGGCAAGGTTTTTCTGGTCGGGCATGGTGCTTACTCGCGTATTACACGACGACAGATCAGGATGATTTCTTTCTATAAATGAACAAATACACCGCGCACGCGAGGATCAGCAGAAAACAGATCAACGACCACTCGGCCATGTTCAAGGATAGAAACCGCCACGTGACCTTGGCGCAATCACCATTGGCTTCGAACATGCCCGGCCACCAGCGGGCAAAGGGCAGGGCATTGAGGAATTTTTCCTCGGGGCTGATACCGCACCCGGCGTCGGTGGGATGGCGTATCACCCAGATTTGATGCAACGCCACTGCAGCACCGGTGAGGGAGAAGGCCGCGATAAATCCGGCATACCAGCGGCGCACGGGCGAGGCGGGGTGGTGAATAAAGGCGGCCAGCGCCGTGAGCCCCACCAGCCAATAGGCCATGCGTTGCGCGACGCACAGCGGGCATGGCTGGAGGTGCTGTGTCGTTTGCAGATACATGGCATAGCCCAGCAGCAGGGCACAGGATACGAATAAGAACAAAAACAGAAATCTTATATCCAGCTTCATCTTCGATCTCCAATGTAAACAGCACTATCCTGGGGACGATCATAACATTGATGAATCGGTGCGCCATCATAAACACGCGCAGGCCGATGGTGCACAGGCGGATATACCTTTGAATATATATTTAGGGAGCTTCTGATCTATTGAAAAAACTATCACGTTGGGTTCCCTCTCCCTCCGGGAGAGGGACAGG
>JANNJF010000325.1:0-7279 GCA_031405715.1 Gammaproteobacteria bacterium
CCGCCGTTGGTGATGCTGAAGGTGCCGCCGGTGATGTCCTCCATGGAGAGGCTGCCGTCCTGCGCCTTTTGCGACAGCTCGGCGATACGCGCCTCGATCTGCGCCATGCTCATCTGGTCCGCGTCGCGCAGGATGGGCACCACCAGACCGCGGGGCGAACTGACGGCGATGCCGAGATCGAAGTAGCCGTGATACACGATATCGGCGCCATCCACCGAGGCGTTGACTATCGGGAAACGCCGGAGCGCCTCCACTGCGGCCTTGACGAAGAACGACATAAAGCCGAGACGTACACCGTATTCCTTCTCGAACTGCTCACGATAGTGGGCGCGCAGATCCATCACCGGCTGCATGTTGATCTCGTTGAACGTGGTCAGCA
Organism: Gammaproteobacteria bacterium; assembly: GCA_031405715.1. Classification (GTDB taxonomy): domain Bacteria; phylum Pseudomonadota; class Gammaproteobacteria; order Acidiferrobacterales; family UBA6901; genus JANNJF01. The sequence goes on from JANNJF010000325.1 coordinate 380, forward strand.
TCGCGGCGGTGTGTTGCGCCTGCACCAGGCGTTCGGCGATACGCGCGCGCAGGCGTGTCATGGGCACGCGCTTTTCCGTGCGCTCGCCGCCGGATGTCGCGGCGGGTGGTGGTATCTTGGCCGTGGCTGGCGGCGCGGCCTTTCCCTTGACGGGCGCACCTGCGGTGCGGCTTTCGAGGTGACGCACGACGTCTTCCTTCAATACGCGCCCATCCCTGCCGCTACCGGGAATGCTGGTGGCGTTGAGGCCTTGTTCATCGATCATCTTGCGTGCCGCCGGCATCGCGCTGACCTCTGTTACCGGCGCACTGGCGGTGGCCGCTGTGGGTTTTTTCGCCGTGGCCGATGTTCCAGACGCCTGGGCGGCACCGAGGCGTGCCAACACCTGGCCCGAGACCACCACCGCGCCAGGCTGTATCAGCACTTCCTGCAGCACACCGTCTTCCGGCGCGGGCACCTCGAACACCACTTTGTCGGTTTCGATATCCACCAGGTTGTCGCCGCGCAGCACGCTGTCGCCCACCTGCTTGTGCCAGGCGACCACCGTGCCGTCGGTAACGGATTCGGGAAATGCCGGGACCTTCACCTCTGTCGACATAGTTATTCCTTATTAATTAAGTATTGCCGTCGATCGTCCGCGGGTCGTGCCTGCTGCGGGTTTAGACCCGGGGGCACACTTCGTAACGCGCGTGTTCAGGCCGGGCTGCCGAGGGCTGCGGCCATCAGCTCGCGCAATTGCTTGATGTGCATCCACGGATAACCCACCGCCGGCGCGGCCGAGAGTGGACGGCCCGCGTAATCCAGCCCACCCTGCCAACCGAGATCGCTGAGGATGGCGTGCACGTGGTGCTGACTGGTATACCACGCGCCCTGGTTCTTGGGCTCATCCTGACACCAGACATATTTCTGCACGTTGGGATAGCGCTTCAGTTCCTGTTTCAGCAGGTCCTTGGGGAAGGGATACAATTGCTCCATGCGCAGTATCGCCACATCTTTGCGGCCTGAATTGCGGCGCTGCTCCAGCAGATCGTAATACACCTTGCCGCTGCACAGTACCACCCGCGTGACCAGATTGTCATCCAGCGGGTCGATTTCCGGTAGGATGGTCTGATACTGCCCCTGGGCCAGGTCTTCGAGGCTGCTAGTGGCGAGGCGATGGCGCAGCAGACTCTTGGGGGCGAACACGATCATGGGTTTGCGACAGGCCCGCAACATCTGCCGGCGCAACAGATGGAAAATCTGCGCCGGCGTGGTGGGCATACAGACCCACATGTTCTGCTCCGCGCACAGCTGCAAATAGCGTTCGATGCGCGCCGAGGAATGCTCCGGCCCCTGGCCCTCATAGCCGTGCGGCAGCAGCAGCACCAAGCCGCACAAACGATCCCACTTCTGCTCGCCGGCGCTGATGAACTGGTCGATCACCACCTGGGCGCCGTTGGCGAAGTCGCCGAACTGCGCCTCCCACAGGGTCAGGGTCTTGGGTTCGGTGGTGGCATAACCGTATTCGAAGGCCAGCACCGCCTCCTCCGACAACAGCGAGTTGATGACGAGAAAATTCGCCTGATCCGGCGCCAGATGCCGCAGGGGTATATAAGATTCACCATCCTTCTGATTCACCAGCACCGCGTGCCGGTGGAAGAACGTGCCGCGGCCGCTGTCCTGACCGGACAGGCGCACGCCATAACCCTGGTGGATGAGGCTGGCATAGGCCAGGGTCTCGGCATACCCCCAGTCGATGGGCAAGGCGCCCGCGGCCATTTTGTGCCGGTTGGTCATTATATTTTTCACCGCCGGGTGCAGTTCAAATCCCTCCGGCAGTTGCTGCAGACGCTGGGACAAATCCCGCAGGGTCTCGACCGGCACACCGGTATCGATGGCCGCGGTACAGTCACGCGCCAGGTAGGGACGCCAGTCGGCGGCGTGGGCGTAGTGCACCTGGTCACGGGGAATCAGATCCGGCGCCACACTTTCGCCGGCATCCATGGCCTGGTTGAATTCTTTCAGCATCGCGTCCGCACCGTCGCTGTCGATCACGCCTTGCTCCACCAGGAGGCGGGCGTAGAGCGTGCGCGTCGTGGGCTTTTCCTTGATGGTACGATACATCTGCGGCTGGGTGACGGAGGGTTCATCCGCCTCGCTGTGGCCGTGCCGGCGGTAACACACCAGGTCGATGACCACGTCCTTGCGGAACGCCATGCGGTAGTCCAGGGCGACCTCGCTGACAAACTGCACCGCCTCCGGATCGTCGCCGTTCACGTGGAAGATCGGCGCGTCCACCATCTTCGCCACGTCGGTGCAGTATTGGCTGGAGCGCGCGTCCTGATGATAGCTGGTGGTAAAGCCGATCTGGTTATTGATGACGATGTGCACCGTGCCCTTGGTGGAATAGCCGCGCGACTGGGACATGTTGAGGGTTTCCATCACCACGCCCTGGCCGGCGAAGGCGGCATCGCCGTGGATGGAGATGGGCATCACCTGGCCACCCTCGCTGTCGCCCAGCCGTTCCTGGCGCGCGCGCACCGAGCCCTCCACCACCGGGCCGACGATCTCCAGGTGCGACGGATTGAACGCCAGCGCCACGTGCACCGGCCCGCCGCTGGTTTGAATATCGGCGGAAAAGCCCATGTGGTATTTCACGTCGCCGGAACCGTCGCCACGCTGCGCCGCCTTGCCCTCGAATTCCTGAAACAGATCCTTCGGCATCTTGCCCATGAGGTTGACCAGTACGTTGAGCCGGCCGCGATGCGCCATGCCGATGACCAGCTCCTTGAGGCCGTGGCTGCCGGCGCGCTGCACCAGTCCATCCAGCAGGGGAATCAGGCTTTCACCGCCCTCCAGGGAGAAGCGTTTCTGTCCGACGTACTTGGCATGCAGGTAACGCTCCAAGCCTTCCGCCGCGGTGATGCGGTGCAGCAGGCGCCGCTTCACCTCGGGGGAGTACTCCGGATAGCCCCGTGGACCCTCCAGCCGCTGCTGCAACCAGCGTTTTTCCGCGGTGTCGGTGATATACATATACTCGGCACCGATATGACTGCTGTAGGTGCGCGTGAGGATATCGAGGATCTCGCGCAACGTGGCCTTCTTCGGACCCACCAGGGACCCGGTGTCGAACACGCTCTCCAGATCCGCCGCGGACAGGCCGTGGTGATCGAGATTGAGATCGGGCACGTTGATGGTTTTTTCCGGCTCCAGGGGATCGACCGCGGCCTTCTGGTGACCGCGAAAACGATAGGCGTTGATCAGCTGCAATACCCGCACCTGTTTCAGCGCCAGCTCCACATTGCCACTGCCCGCCACCATGGGGGCGCGAGGACCGTGCAACGCCTGCTGCCGAAAGCTGTCACGGATGAGGGAGTGGGATACGTCCTGGACGCCGTTGACCCGTGGCAAACCATCGAAATAGGCGCGCCAACCCGGATCGACGGAGGCGGGATCCCGCAGATAGCCCTCGTACAGCTCTTCGACGTAGGGGGCATTGCCCCCCGCCAATAGCGAGGACCGCCACTGGGCCGCCATTCCTTTATTATCGTTATCGCTGAGTTCGTCCATAAGCTTCTGTCGATGCGGTTCGGTCTTGCGCGGGAGTGTCGCTGACCGTAGTCCGGTGTGTGGTGGAACGTGTTTTTAAGTGTAGCAGCGGTTTGACGGACATCGAAACCCCGACGTCGGCGATGGAAGGGCCGTCCAGTCATAGGGAGTGCGGCGGCTTGCCGCCGCTTTAATATAGGGAGCTTGCTCCCGCACCCCGCTGAGTTTAAGTACGGTGGCAACGCCTACCCTACAGCCCTACTTCACGCCAACACCATTCCCGTATTACGGGTTCTCACAGGGTGGCACCCCCCGCACGTCGAGATAACATCAGCTTACACGTGTTCGCCACGGATTACGTACCACCCTACCCTAATAACGCGACACTCTTCACCTGTGCATACACCCGCTGGCCCACGGCGAGGCCGAGTTCGTGCCAGGACTTGCGCGTCAGCCGCGCCAGCAGCGGTACCCCGGCGGCCTCCAACCCCACCAGCACTTGGGCCGGGCGATCCTCGTGCAGGCTGATTAGGGTTACCGGAAAGATATTCAGTATGCTGGTATTGTCGTGCAGCGTACGGCTTAAGCTCACGTCCCGCGCCAGGATGCGCACGCGCGCCGGCGCGCCCACCGCCAGCCCGCCGTCGGGCACGCGCAAGGTTTGTCCGTTGAACTCCAGGGTGGCTAGCTGATACTCGGCATCGCGACTCACCACCCGCGCCGCGATCACCGCCGATGCCTCGTCACTATGGCTCAACGGCAAGTCGGCGCGCGTGAGCATCGCGGACAAATCCCCCGCCGCCAGGCTGCGGCCCTGATCCAGATACACCATGTGGTCCGCCAGGCGGGCGACTTCATCCAGGGCATGACTCACATACAACACCGGCACCGACAGCTCGCGATGCAGGCGCTCGAGGTAAGGCAGGATCTCCGCCTTCGCCGCCATGTCGAGGGCGGCCAGGGGTTCGTCCATGAGCAACAGGCGTGGACTGGTGGCGAGGGCGCGCGCCATGGCCACGCGGCTGCGTTCGCCACCGGACAGGCCGTGGGTGCGGCGGGTGAGCAGATGGCCGATACCGGTCCAGTCCACCGCCTGGTCCACGGTCACACTGCGTTCCGCCACGGGAGTGCGGCGATAACCGTAGGCCAGATTGCCAGCCACCGTCAGGTGGTCGAGCAGGGCCGCGTCCTGAAACACATAACCCAGACGACGTCGGTGGGTCGGAACAAAAATAGTGCGCGCGCTGTTTTGCCAGCACACACCCTGCAGCGAGACGTTTCCGCTGTCGGCACGATCGAGGCCGGCGATGCAACGCAACAGCGTGGTCTTGCCGCAGCCGGACGCGCCGAACAGGGCGGTGATGCCCTGCGCCGGCGCGTCAAACTCCACGTTGAGGACAAACCCGCGCCGCTGCCATTGCAGATTGACACATAACTCGCTCATGCCGCGCGCCCCGCGTGACGGCGATTCACCAGCGCCACCAGCAACAGCACCGCGAAGGAAAAGAACAGGAGCCCGGCGGACAACTGATGCGCCTGAACATACTCCAGGGTCTCCACGTGATCGTAGATGGCGATGGACAGCACCTGGGTCTTGCCGGGGATGTTGCCGCCGATCATGAGCACCACGCCGAACTCCCCCACGGTATGGGCAAAACCCAGCGTCGTGGCAGTGATAAAGCCGCGCCGCGCCAGGGGCACCGCCACGGAGAAAAATCGGTCGAGCGGCGACGCGCGCAACGTCGCGGCGGCCTCCAGGGGCCGCGCGCCCAGGGCCTCGAAGGCATTCTGTAACGGCTGCACCACAAACGGCAGGGAGTAGAGCACCGAACCGATCACGAGGCCCGTGAAGCTGAAGGCCAGGGACGCACCACCGAGGGCCTGCCAACCGGCGCCCAACCAGCCAGTCGGCGCCAAGGCGATCAACAGATAAAAACCCAGCACCGTGGGCGGCAGCACCAGCGGCAGGGCCACCACCGCTTCGATGGGTGTCTTAAGATAGGTGCGGGTGCGCGCTAGCCACCAGGCCAGGGGTGTGCCGAGGAACAGGAGGATCAAGGTCGACACGGTGGCCAGGCGCAGGGTGATCCAGATGGGGGTGGTGTCTAGCATCGGGGGTCGGTCATCCAGATGATGGCTTGGGCATTAATTCACCGTTGTGCTGATTTGGGTCGGTGGGGCTATCTTTGGCATGCGGCGGCGAGCCGCCGCTAAGAAAGCGGGAGCAAGCTCCCGCACTCCCTAATTCTATTACTATTACGGCACGTCGTAGCCGGCGTCCTCGATGAGCCGCCGCACCGCGGCGCTGCGCAGATAGCGCATGAACGCCAGCGCTGCTGGAGACTCGACACCGCGCTGCAACAATACCACTTGTTGTTCCAGCGGTGCATGTTACGCCTGCGGCACCAACCAATGGGAACCCACGGCGCGCTGCTTCACCTGGGCATAGGCCACGAAACCCAACTCCGCCGCGCCGCTGTGCACGAACTGCAACACCTGTCCGATATCCTCCCCCTGCACGATGTGTGGCTGCCACCTCTGCCACAGACCGAGGTGCTGCAGCGTCTGTTGTGCCGCGAGGCCATAGGGCGCGGTGCGCGGATTGGCCATGGCCAGATGCCCAATGGCATCCGCCTGCAGCACGCTGCCCTTGGCGTCGATACGCCGCGCTTCCCGGCTCCACAACGCCAGACGCCCGCGCGCATAGGTGTAGCGGCTGTCTTTCACGCCATAACCCTCGCGCTCCAGACGTTGCGGACGCTCTGCGTCGGCGGCGAGAAAAATTTCGTAGGGCGCGCCATGCACAATCTGGGCGTAGAGTTTGCCGGTGGAACCGCTGCTGATGACCACGCGGTGGGGGTTTTGCTTGCTGAAAGCATCGGCGACTTGCTGCAACGTGGAAAGAAAATTGGCCGCCACCGCCACGTGCACATCATCCGCCTGACTCACACGTCCTGTCGCCACACTGACGAGGGCGCCGCATAAGAGCAGGCTGAACTTCATCGCTCGCTTATGCATAGCGCTACTACCGGTGAATTAACTCTCATCTTCCTTGGCCAGCTCGCTCAGCGCCGCATGGATGGAGCCGAGGCGTACCATCGGATCGCGCAGTTCCAGCCAGCGCTGCCTGAGTGCCGGATCCACCGGCAGCAATTGCGCCAGGCGCATGCCGACCCAAGAGGCGTCCTCGAACCGAAAGGGTTCGGCGATACGGTGCGCGTCGAACTCCTGAATGATGCGCCGGATGAAATCCGCCATCTGTGTGTAGTCTTCCCCGATCGCCACCGCGGGTTCATCGTCCCACACGTGCACGTCCGCCAACAGCAACTTGCCGCGTCGATCCACCCGGTCGATGGCGAAACGCTGACCCCC
>JANNJF010000326.1:0-4530 GCA_031405715.1 Gammaproteobacteria bacterium
ACGTAGGGGGCGTTGCGTATCGTCCAGGTGTCGTTGACACTGGCAGTGCGCTCTATGACGACATGGTTATGAATGCGTGGCGAGGTGTTGCGGGCAACTCTGGCTTTCGACGAGTTGACCAAGGCTTCAGCGACCGACTCACGCCCCTCATCCAATCCCTGCTTGAGCGTGACGACTTCATTCAGTTTTTGCACGGCGTAGGCCAACCAGGATTTGAGTTCCGCATCCAGTGTGGTTTCGTGTTCAAGGTCTACCGGCACATGCAGCAACGAGCAGGAAGGCGCCAGCCACAGCCGTTCGCCCAGTCTGGCCTTGAGTGCTGTGAGACGATCGAGCAACGTAGCGAGATCGGCGCGCCAGATATTGCGGCCATCGATCATGCCGAGCGACAGGACTTTGTAGGCGGGCAACCAGCTGATGATCGTGTCGATTTCTTCCGCTGCGCGCACGGCATCCACATGCAGGCCGGCCACGGGTAGATGGCAGGCTAACGCGAGGTTGTCTTGCAGACTGCCGAAGTAGGTGGTGAGCAGAATTTTGAGGCCACTGCCTTGCAGTCGGTTGTACGTCGCTTCAAAGGCCTGCTGCCAGGGCAGCGGCAGGTCCAGCGCCAGAATCGGTTCGTCGACCTGCACCCATTCCACTCCCAGTGCCCGCAGCCGGTTGAGGATAGCGCCATACACCGGGATGAGGGCGTCGAGCAGGGACAGTTTGTCGAAGTCGGAACCCTTGGTCTTGCCCAACCATAAATAAGTCAGGGGGCCGGTGATGACGGGTTTGACCCGATGGCCCAGCGCTAGCGCTTCGCTTACCTCCTCGAAGAGCCTGTCGGACGACAACCTGAAGGTTTGTTCCGCTTCGAATTCAGGCACGATGTAGTGATAGTTGGTATCGAACCACTTGGTCATTTCACAGGCGTTGGCAGGTTTTCCGCTGGGTGCCCGACCGCGCGCCATGCGGAAGTAGGTATCGACATCGACCCGGTCGCCGTGCCACTCGAAGCGTGGCGGCACCACACCCAGTGTGACGGAAAGATCGAGGATGTGGTCGTACCAGGAAAAATCGCCCACTGGAATGAGATCCAGCCCCGCCTCGGTCTGACATTGCCAATGACGCTGGCGCAGCTCTTTACCCACAGCGACCCGCTGCTCAGGCGTGATCTCGCTGCGCCAATAGGCCTCCTGCGCCTTTTTGAGTTCACGCCCTACGCCAATGCGCGGAAAGCCGAGATTGTGGGTAATGGTCATGCACTGCTCCTGTTTTTATGCGCCAGTTGATTGCACGGAGTATGCGCAGCGATTACTATTGAAGCAATTTCACGTTCTTACTTATCATCATGAGGTTCGTTCATAATGTTTCTGGAGATCCGTCACCTGCGTAGTTTGATGGCCATCGAGGAAGAGACCAATCTGACCCGCGCCGCAGAACGCGTGCACCTGACTCAGTCGGCCCTGTCACACCAGATCAAGGCCATGGAACGCTATTACGGTGCACCGCTGTTTCTGCGCAACACCAAACCACTGCGTTTCACGTCAACGGGGCGGCGATTGCTGGAACTGGCGGTTCGGGTACTTCCGGAAATAGAGATCGCGGAAAAGGCGTTATGGCGTCTGGTCAAGGGTGAGACGGGGCGCTTACATATAGCCATCGAGTGCCACGCCTGTTTTGAATGGTTGATGCCGGTGCTGGAAGCCTTCCGGCAACGCTGGCCCGAGGTAGAGGTGGATATCCGGGTCGGGGTCAGCTTCGATCCCCTGCCCGCCTTGCAAAAGGCCGACATCGATCTGGTCATCAGCTCCGATCCACTCGAACTCGATGATGTGACCTTCGAACCGCTGTTTGAATACGAGGCGCGCCTGGTGACGGCTGTCTCGCATCCCTTGGCGGAGAAGACGCATATCGAGCCGGCGGATCTGGCAGGGGAAACCCTGATCACCTATCCGGTCCTGCGTCAGCGGCTCGATGTCTTCACCCGCTTTCTTCAGCCTGCGGGGGTGGAGCCGGCAGCTGTGCGCCAGGCCGATCTGACCGCCGTCATCCTGTTGTTGGTGGCGAGTCAGCGCGGGGTGGCGGTACTGCCCGATTGGGTGTTACAGGAGATGGCCCTGAAGAGCAGTCTGGCGACCCGCCCTTTGACGGCGGCGGGCATGCGGGGAGTCCTTTATGCAGCGGTGCGGCGGCAGGAACGGGAGGTTCCCTACTTGCACGATTTCATCGACCTGGCCCGCCGCCGCGGCACATAAATCTCCAGGACTGTGTTGTCATTTCCAGATCGATCATATATCTTGTGTCCACGCTCCGGTTCATTCACTAAATATGGTGAGTGAGTCAACAGGGAACCCGGTGAGAATCCGGGACTGTCGCGCAGCGGTATAGGGGAACGAAGGCCACCGACGTCAAGTCAGGCACTGTCCGTCAGGATGGGAAGCCGTGGCCCTAGGTGAACTGTTTAGGTTTGTGCCCCTTAAGTCCGAATACCTGCCGGAACGCTTAACCGTCAACAGACTGTTAATCCATTGGGCCTCGCGTCAAGGTCGCAGGGTAGAGGACACCGTTGGCGGCGTTTCACCGCCATGACGCGTTCTCTCCAGCCTTTGCGCAGGTTCCCAACCCATCGCCACGTGATTGAGGGGAACCATGCAGACACACACCGCCACAAAAATTGACCCATCCCATCCCGCGCCCGCCGTGCAGTCACAGGCGGCGACGTTCAGCAAGGTCGACGTCATCCGCCGCAACGGCCTTCTGACGCCGTTCGAGGCGAGCAAGATCAGCGTTGCCCTGAGCAAGGCCTTCCTGGCGGTGGAGGGGAGTGACGCCGGTGCCTCGCGCCGAATCAAGGAAACCGTCGAACAATTGACCGGCCAGGTGATCGATGCCCTGCTCCGCCGCCTGCCCGCGGGCGGCACGGTGCACATCGAAGATATCCAGGATCAAGTGGAGCTGGCCCTGATGCGTAATGGCCAGCAGAAGGTGGCGCGCGCCTACGTGCTCTATCGCGAAGAACACGCCCACCGGCGTCAGGCGGCTGAACCGAGCGAAGGGGCTGTTACGACACCGCTGCATGTCACCCTGGGGAATGGCAGCCGCCGGCCGCTCGATCAGGGGCATTTGACCGCGATAGTGCAGGAGGCGTGCGTAGGCCTGCCGAATGTAAACGTACAGCGTATCCTCGACGAAACCGTGCGCAACCTCTATGACGGCATCGCGGAGAAGGATGTCGCCACTGCCCTGGTCATGGGTGCGCGGCTGCTGATCGAAAAAGAGCCGGACTATTCGCAGGCAGCTGCGCGGCTGTTGCTTGATGCCTTGCGCCGCGAAGCGCTGAGCTTCCTTTCGGGCCAGGATGAATCGGCGACCCAGGCCGAAATGCAGACCCGTTATGCCGACTACTTCGCCGGCTACATCAAACGGGCGGCGGAGCTCGGACGGCTGGACGATGAACTATGCCGTTTCGACCTGATAAAACTCGGCGCCGCACTCAAACCGGAGCGCGATCTTCAGTTCACCTATCTGGGACTGCAGACGCTTTATGACCGCTATTTCCTGCATAGCGATGAGGTTCGCTTTGAACTGCCGCAAGCCTTTTTCATGCGTGTCGCCATGGGCCTGGCCATCAACGAGATCGAGCGTGAACGGCGCGCTATCGAATTCTACGACCTGCTGTCGTCATTCGATTTCATGAGCTCGACACCGACCCTGTTCAACTCGGGTACGCGACGACCGCAGCTCTCATCCTGCTATCTCACCACCGTGCCCGATGAACTCGACGGAATCTTTGTCGCCATCAGGGATAACGCCCTGCTATCGAAATTCGCCGGCGGTTTGGGTAACGACTGGACGCGTGTGCGTGGTCTTGGCGCACACATCAAGGGCACCAATGGCCGCTCGCAGGGCGTGGTGCCTTTTCTCAAGGTCGCCAACGACACGGCCGTGGCGGTCAACCAGGGCGGCAAACGCAAAGGGGCGGTATGCGCCTACCTGGAGACCTGGCACATCGACATCATGGAGTTCCTCGAACTGCGTAAAAACACCGGCGACGACCGCCGCCGTACCCATGACATGAACACCGCCAATTGGATTCCCGATCTGTTCATGGAGCGCGTTTTCGAAGAGGCGGAGTGGACCCTTTTCTCCCCCGACGAAGTGCCTGAGCTGCATGATCTCACCGGCGCCGCCTTTCGCGCTGGATATCTCGCTTGCGAGGCAAGGGCGGAGCGGGGTGAAATCAAAGTGTGGAAGCGCCTCCCGGCGGTCACCCTCTGGCGCAAGATGCTCGGCCAGCTGTTCGAGACCGGCCATCCATGGATCACCTTCAAAGACCCTTGCAACCTGCGTTATACCAATCAGCACATGGGTGTAGTGCAGCACGCGCCGCTGCTGAACGTCGAAATACCCATCTGATGCAAAAAACACCTCTGCTGCTGACCCGCAGGACGAACCGGTGGACGGGGTGGCTCCTGGCGGTCTGGGGCGCGCTTGCGGCCTGCCCGGTCGGTGCACCCGCTGCACAGCCCGGTCAACGTGCGC